>NZ_VBVZ01000799.1 GCF_005863185.1 Pseudomonas edaphica | reverse complement strand
CCTTAAAGACATGGGCTATCTGGGCCTGATGCAGAACCTCAAGCTGTCGTGCCGCGACCACGAAGGCGGCGGCTCGGCGCGTGTGCAACAGTGGGACGGCGCCAACTGGACGCTGATCAGCGACTGGATCGCCGCCGACCGTGCGCTGCTGCGCCCGCTGATCGATGAAAAGTCCGCCGCGTTTGCCAAGGAAAAAGGCCTGACGCCGCGTACCTGCACCGGGGATGAATAAGCCATGAGCCAGCCCGCCGCTGAACCTGCGAGCCCGTCACTGTTAAACGTCAATGACATCGAAGTGATCTACGACGGCGCCATACTGGCGGTGGCCGGGGTCTCGCTGCACGTGCCCAAGGGCGCCATCGTGGCGTTGCTGGGTGCCAACGGCGCCGGCAAAAGCACCACGCTCAAGGCCATTTCGGGGCTGGTACGCGCCGAGCGCGCCGAAGTCAGCCGTGGCGTGATCGAGTATGCCGGCCGCGACCTGGCCGGCATCGACCCCAGCCAACGGGTGCGCCAGGGCATGGTCCACGTATTGGAAGGCCGCCATGTGTTCGGCCAACTGAGCGTGGAAGACAACCTGCGCAGCGGCGGCTTTGTGCGGCGCCTGAGCCGCCAAGACATGGAGCACGACCTGGAGCGTATCTACGCCTGGTTCCCTCGGCTCAAGACCAAGCGCCACACCCGCGCCGGGCTGACCTCCGGCGGCGAGCAGCAAATGGTCGCCATTGGCCGCGCGTTGATGACTCGGCCGACTTTAGTCTTGCTCGACGAGCCTTCCATGGGCTTGGCGCCGATGATCGTGCAGGAGATTTTCGCAATCATCGCCCAGCTTAACCGCGAGCAACAGGTGAGCTTCCTGATCGCCGAGCAGAACATCAATGTCGCGCTCAACTATGCCTCCCACGGCTATGTGCTGGATACTGGGCGCGTGGTTTTGAGCGGCAGTGCGGCTGAACTGCTGGCGCGGGGTGATTTGCATGATATTTATCTGGGCAAACAGTAAGGGCGAATGTGCATGACTGAATCCATCCGCAACGCTGATGTGCTGATCATCGGCGGCGGCTTGAGCGGCACCATGCTGGCGGTGCAACTGCTGCGCCAGCCTGGCAAGCGGCAGATCCTGGTGATTGAACCACGCGAGGAACTTGGCCGTGGCGAGGCCTACAGTGCCGTCGAACTGGGGCACACCCTGAACGGCAATGCGGCGCGCATGAGTGTCGACCCGGACAACCCCGATGACTTGACCCAATGGCTCACCGACTACATCGGCGCTGGGGGCTGGCCGGAGTCGAATCAGCAGCCTGTACCCATCAGTGAGTTGTTCCCGCCACGCGGGATTTTTGGCGTGTATGCGCAACAGCGTCTGGCTGAGGCCAAGGCGCTCTCGGCTTCCACGGTCGAGCATATTCGTGCCGAGGTGGTCGACTTGCAAGTGGAAGGGGACTCTACTCGGCTGACGCTGGATGACGGCCAACAATTGCGCGGTGCCCAGGCCGTATTGGCCACTGGCATGTTCCCGGCGGCACGCACGCCGCAGACCGAATCCAGCGGCTTGAATGCAGCGGCAGTGGACCCGTGGGACGTCAAGGCCATGCGCCAGATCGAGCCGCAGTCGACGGTGCTGATCATCGGGTCCGGGCTTACCATGGTGGATGCCGTGGTGTCCCTGGAGCAGGCCGGCCATCGTGGGCCAATCGAGATATTTTCGCGCCACGGCCTGCTGCCCCACGTACGCCGGCAACCGCCGAGCTGGGTGGACTTCCTGGCCGACGACCACAACCTGCGCAGCCCTCGACAGTTGCTGCGCGAGGTGCGGCGCCAATGCCAACTGGCGGTGGAACAGGGCATTGATTGGCAAGCGCCGCTGGACACGGTGCGAGCGCATATCGGCCGCTTGTGGAGCCAGGCCAGTGAGCGCGAGAAACGCCAGTTCGTGCGCCATGTAAGGCCGTGGTGGGAGAGCCATCACCATCGCTCGCCGCCATTGAGCGCGCAGTTGGTGGCGCGGTTGCATGCAGAAGGACGGCTGCGGATTCAGGCGGCGTCGTTCAAGGGGCTGGTGGCGTCGGACAACGGGGTGACGATCAAGCTGCGACGGCGCGGCGAACAAGCCGTCACTCAAGTGTCGGGCGCTGCGATGATTAACTCCAGCGGTATTGAGTACGACTGGCGGCGAGTGGCCAAACCGCTGCCGCAGCAGTTGCTCAAACGTGGGTTGATCAAGCCTGGGCCGTTGGCGTTGGGAATTGCGGCGGATACATCAGGTGCAGTGCTGGATGCTCAAGGCCAGGTCAGCCAACGCCTGTTTGCCATGGGCCCGCCCTTGCGGGGGATGTGGTGGGAGAGCACGGCAGTCACCGACGTGGCGATTCAAGCCAAGGCCCTGGCCGCCAAACTCACCTCAGCATGAATGCTGTCTCTTATA
>NZ_VBVZ01000798.1 GCF_005863185.1 Pseudomonas edaphica | reverse complement strand
GGCAAGGTCACGGTGACCTTGCTGTTGGCTTCAGCGGTGCCGCTGACCTTGACCTTGCCATCGGGCAACGTCACCGCAACCAGACCGGTAGGGGCGGCGGGTGGCGTGGTATCCACGGTGTTGTTCGCGACAAAGTCAACCGAGGCTGCTGTGCCGGTATTACCTGCAACGTCCGTAGCGGCGACCTGCACCGTGCCATTGGGTTGCACACCGTTACTGGTCAGTTCAAAGGCGCCATTGGCCCCAACGGTGACTTGCTGTGTAGTGCCGTCGGGCAGGATCACGGTGACCTTGCTGTGGGCCTCGGCGCTGCCGGTGAGCTTGAGCTTGCCATCGGGCAAGGTCACCGCCAACAGGCCGGTCGGTGGGGCTGGAGGGGTGACGTCGACCGTATTGTCGGCGACAAAGGCAATCGTGGCTTGCGTACTGGCATTGCCCGCCGCATCGGCTGCAATCACCTTGACCGTGCCATTGGGTTGAACGGTGTTGCTGGTCAACTCAAAGTGACCGTTCGAATCGGTGGTGACTTGCCGCGTCGTGTTGTCGGGCAAGGTCACGGTGACCTTGCTGTTGGCCTCGGCGCTGCCGCTGAGCTTGAGCTTGCCATCGGGCAAGGTCACTACAACCAGGTCGCTCGGTGCGGCTGGAGGGGTGACATCAACGGTATTGTCGGCAATAAAGTTAATCGTGGTTTTTGCGCTGGCATTGCCTGCGGCATCGGTGGCGATGACCTGGATCGCGCCGTTGGGTTGCACACCCGTACTGGTCAGTTCGAAGGTGCCATTGGCCCCTGTGGTGACTTGCTGTGTAGTGCCATCAGGCAAGGTCACGGTGACCTTGTTGTTGGCTTCGGCGCTGCCGGTCAGCTTGAGCTTGCCATCGGGCAAGGTCACCACAATCAGATCGGCCGGAGCGGTTGGCGGTGTCGCATCAGTCGTCTGGTACGTTACGGTTGTTGCAGGGCTTACATGGCCTGCCGCATCTGTCGCCGTCACGGACACCAGTCCATTGGGTTGCACGCCATTGCTGGTCAGCTCGAAGAAGCCATTGGGTCCCGCGGTAACCTGCTGCGGAGTGCCATCGGGCAGAACAACAGTGACCTGGCTATTGGCTTCGACGCTGCCGCTGACCTTGACCTTGCCACCAGGCAACGTCACCGCCAACAGGCCGGTCGGTGGGGCAGGAGGAGTGACATCAACGGTATTGTCGGCAATAAAGTTAATCGTGGTTTTTGCGCTGGCATTGCCTGCGGCATCGGTGGCGATGACCTGGATCGCGCCGTTGGGTTGCACACCCGTACTGGTCAGTTCGAAGACGCCATTGGCTCCAACGGTGACTTGCTGCGTGGTGCCATCGGGCAAGGTCACGGTGACTTTGCTGTTGGCTTCGGCGCTGCCGCTGAGCTTGAGTTTGCCATCGGGCAAGGTCACCACAATCAGATCGGCCGGAGCGACTGGCGGTGTCACATCAGTCGTCTGGTACGTTGCGGTTGCCGCAGGGCTTATATGGCCTGCCGCATCTGTCGCCGTCACGGACACAAGACCATTGGGTTGCACGCCGTTGCTGGTCAGCTCGAAGGCGCCATTGCCCCCTGCGGTAACTTGCAGCGTAGTGCCATCGGGCAGGGTCACAGTGACCTTGCTGTTGGCCTCTGCGCTGCCGCTGAGCTTGAGCTTGCCATCGGGCAAGGTTACCGCTACCAGACCACTAGGCGTGGCTGGCGGCGTAGTGTCAATCGTACTGTCGGCAACAAAGTCGGTCGTGACGGGAGCGCTGGAGTTGCCCGCAGCATCAGTGGCAATAATCTTGATTGTGCCATTGGGCTGTGCGGCATTGCTGGTCAGTTCAAAGACACCGCTTGGTCCCGCTGTGACGTCTTGGGTGGTGCCATCTGGCAGAGTCACTGTGATTTTGCTGTTGGCTTCGGCGTTGCCGCTGACCTTCACCTTGCCATCGGGCAGGGTTGTCACTACCAGGCCAGCAGGGGCCGTTGGCGGCGTAATATCCACAGCCGGATCAGCCGTGAAATTCCCCGTGACGGAAACGCCTTTATTGCCGGCAGCGTCGCTCACCGTCACGGCGTAATCGCCATTTGGTTGTGAGTTGCTACTGGTCAGCGTAAAGCTGCCATCCGGTTTTGCGACAACCGTACCTGTAGTGCCGTCCGGAAACTTGACCTCTACTGTACTGCCCGGCTCGGCCTTGCCGGTGATGGTCATCTTGCCGTCGCCTAGAGTCTTGACAAGCAGATCGCTGGCACCCGCTGGTGGCGTAGTATCAGATTTAGGGTCAGCAATGAACTGGCCGGTAGTCGGTTTACTGGCATTATTGGCCGCATCTGTCGCCGTGGCGCTGTATGCACCCTGTGGCTGAGGGACATCACTGGCAAAGCTGAAACTTGCATCGGCGCCAGCTATCACGCTCTTTTT
>NZ_VBVZ01000797.1 GCF_005863185.1 Pseudomonas edaphica | reverse complement strand
GGGTGGCGAAGCCGCCCCTCATTCAGACGACTCGGTGAGTCAGGTGTAACGTTATGGGGCTGCTGCGCAGCCCAACGCAGGGCAAGCCTGCTCGCCACAGTGACAATCACAGTGGCAGTGCTCGCCCTCAACGCTACTTGACCAAGCGCTTCTCTTTGGACGGCCGATAGCCGAAATACGCGCTGTAGCACTTACTGAAATGGCTCGGCGACACAAACCCGCACGCCACCAGCACATCCACCTGTGACAGTTCGGTGTGCTGCAACAAACGCCGCGCCTCGGTGACACGTAACTCCATGTAATAGCGTTGCGGCGTAGTGCCCAGTTGCTCCTTGAACAGGCGTTCGAGCTGGCGCCGCGAGCGGCCGGCGTAGACTGCCAATTGATCCAGTTCCAAGGGTTCTTCGAGGTTGGCGTCCATCAGTTTCACCACTTCACGCAGTGGCGCGCTGACGCTGATGTTCTCTGTGGGTTTGATACGCCGGTAGCGTGACTCTTCAAACGCCAGGATGTCTTCGATACCTTCGACCAAGGCCTTGCCATGCAGGCTTTTGATCCAGTCCAGGGCCATATGGAACGCGCCCGATGGGCTGGAGGCGGTGAGGCGATCGCGGTCAATCACGTAGGGTTCGCTGGTGACCTGCGCAGCTTTGGACACTTCCGACAGCGCCGGGCGATGTTCCGGGTGGATCGCGCAGCGGTAACCCTGCAACAGCCCGGCGCGACCAAGGAACCAGGCGCCGTTCCATAGGCCGGCGAGGCTCACACCCTGTTCGGCGGCGCTGCGCAACAGCTGGATGAAATCCTCGCCGGCTTTGAGTTCGGTGCGAAAACCGCCGCAGATCACCAGCAAATCCAGGTCGGGCAATGCCGACGCTTGCAGGCGGGCATCCGGGCGGATCACCAGGCCCAGGTCGCTGATAACTTCGCCCTCGTCACACCCGAAGGTACGCGTGGCAAACAGCTCGGGGCGCAACAGGTTGGCGGTGATCAGGGTGTCGAGGGTCTGGGTGAATGCCGGCAGGGAAAAGTGTTCGAGCAGCAAAAAACCAACGCGGGTGACCGGCGACGGCTGCTGGAAGTTTTCATTCAGGTAGCGCAGGTTCTTGCCTTTCATGCCACCGCTGAACTGGCGTCTTTCCATCGAGGGTTGGCCCACTCTTTTTGTTTATGCAATGGGCGCTATCTTAGGGGCAAATGCGCCGGCTGTCGTGCCGCATTCCCACGAAGAATAATGACTATGCTGCGTGGCCGCCGCCACGATGGAGGACGCTTGCCTGTTGATAGTCAACACGACCTTTAAGCCTGATCTTTACAAAAGCAACCGCCTCCCAGGCCCGCAGCATGGCAGCTGCGGGACCATCTGATACGGTTTTTTCTTTGCTATCTGCGTCTGTATCGAAACGCCAGTGAAGCGGACAATGGGCGCCATTCCGACACTCCTGTCGACTCCCTTCCCTTCGGAGGCCTTATGACCAAGATGGCAATTTTCCTGTTCGGTTTTCTGGTGCTGACCATCGGTATCGGCTTGCTGGCAACCATCTCGCCGGTGTGAGGCACTGCTTCACGCAAAAAGCATCGGGTACAACGACAGCACCAACAGCGCCGCCATCGACCCGTTGAATACCCGCAACCAACGCGGCTCGCGCAGCACGTTGCGCAATCCACTGCCGCAGCCCACCCACACGCACACACTGGGCAGGTTGACCACCGCAAATACCAGCGCAATCACCAGTACATTGGTCACATAACCTTCGGCCGGCGTATAGGTGGTGATTGCTCCCAGCGCCATGATCCATGCCTTGGGGTTGACCCACTGAAACGCGGCCGCGCCAAGAAAGGTCATGGGTTTGCCACGCTCGTCAGGGTTCTCGGACATGCCGCCAGCGGTGGCAATCTTCCACGCCAGGTAGAGCAAATAGGCCGCTCCCACATAGCGCAACACCGTGTAGGCCCACGGGAATACCTTGAACACTTCGCCCAGGCCCAGGCCTACCGACATCACCAACAGCATGAAGCCGATGCTGATCCCCAGCGCGTGGGGCATCGAGCGGCGAAAGCCAAAATTCACCCCCGAGGCGAGCAACATGGTGTTGTTCGGGCCGGGCGTGATCGAGGACACGAAGGCAAACAGGACAAAGGCGGACAAGAGGCTGGTGGACATGAACATGGCGCGGCATCCAGGCGGTAGTGGTATGCCTGCGACAGTAGTGGGTTACAGCCCTTGCCGCCCCGTACAGCTAGGGGCGGATCGAGGCATACACTTTGGCGTTATCGAGCTGATCGGTAGAGTTGCGCGCCTTGCTTGAGTCTGCGCTGAACACATCACAACGGCTTACCGCGCCGACTACGGTTCCCGCTGAGCCCGCCGGGAACCGTTGGTGTTGGCAGACAACCCACGCGTCTCAGTTTTGGGGCCGTTGCTTGGT
>NZ_VBVZ01000796.1 GCF_005863185.1 Pseudomonas edaphica | reverse complement strand
AACGCTATCCGCCGCCTCAGGGTTTGCTACACCGCCTTGCCCATCAACGGTTCACTGATGCTATGCGCCCCCGTCTCAACCCGCCCCGCCACCCGGCGCACCCAGCCATGCTCATTACGCACGGTGCAGTAATACCAGCCACCGCTCGGCTGACGGGAGAATGTGCGTTGCTGCAAGCTGTGCCCAGCAATCTCCAGCAGCCATGGGCCTTGATGGGTGTAAGGGCAGCGCTTGATCGTCACCGAGGCTGGATGCTTGCTGGGGTTGAT
The DNA here is from genome assembly GCF_005863185.1 of Pseudomonas edaphica. Classification (GTDB taxonomy): domain Bacteria; phylum Pseudomonadota; class Gammaproteobacteria; order Pseudomonadales; family Pseudomonadaceae; genus Aquipseudomonas; species Aquipseudomonas edaphica. The sequence goes on along the minus strand of NZ_VBVZ01000796.1, from coordinate 2,161 downwards.
CACCGTCAGTTGAACGCTATCGCCTTGATAAGCCACTGACAGTTGCGGTTCGCGGCGTTGCAGATCACCCTTGAATGATCGGTGAAAGCCGTTCGGCCCCAATAGCCACAGGTCATAGCCGCCAGCCACTGGCCAGGTATCACTGAGGTGCTGTTCGGCGCCAACGGTGTAGCGCCGTGGGATGTCTTCCAGGTGCAGTCGGTCGTAGACGTGGAAGACCGCGCCCTGTTCGCCATGGTTGAAGAAGTTCAACGTCAGCTCACCGGCGCGACGATCAACGTCACCTTCGACGTTCAACTGGTATGGCAACGCACGGGATGGCCGAGCCATGCGCGCCTGATGCGGCGCCTGTTGCCGACCTTCAGCAGGCACCACAACCTGGGCCAGTAGTTCCTGGCGCTGGCGCAGCAAATCCGCCGCCCGGCGGGTGGTTTCATGCAGTGGCGGCAACAACTCGGTGTTGGGGTTGACGAAGTTGAACGCCGAGGTGAGGTCGCCGCATACGGCGCGGCGCCAGGCGCTGATATTGGGCTCGCGCACCTGGAAGCGCTTCTCCAGAAATTGCAGCACCGAGGTGTGATCGAACGCCTGGGAGTTGACCCAACCGCCGCGGCTCCAGGGCGACAGCACCAGCATCGGCACCCGTGGGCCAGGGCCGTAAACACCACCGTCAGGCGCAGGCTGTTGCGTGGTGCCGGGCGGCGCCGGGTGCGTGAAGATTTCGCTGTCGAACTTGACCGTGGATTTACCGGCAAAGCTGCCATCGGCACGCTTGGACGGGGCTGACGGTGAAGGGACGTGGTCGAAGAAACCGTCGTTTTCATCGTAGTTGACCAGCAATACAGTCTTGCTCCACACCTGCGGGTTTTCAGTCAGCGACTTGAGAATCTCCTGGGTGAACCAGCCACCCTGCACCGGGCTGGAAGGCCCAGGATGTTCGGAGTAATTGGCCGGGGCGACCAGCCAGCTCACCTGAGGCAAGCGGCCGTTTTTTATGTCATCGCGAAAGCCCTGGATGATCGCTTCCAGGTCACTGCCGTTTGCCGATGGCAGTGTGTTGCCGTTGCCTTTGTACAACGGCACGCGGGCGTTGAGTTGATCGCTGTAGGGCACAAAGGCCTTGAAGTCTTTCGGTGGTTCCGCCGGGTTGCCGGCCGCAACACTGGCGGCGCGGTACTGGCGAAAACCAGCCAGCGGGTTGTCGCCAAAGTTATCCGGCAAGAACTGGTAGACCTTCCAACTCACGCCCGCCTCTTCCAGGCGCTCAGGGTAGGTTTTCCAGGTGTAACCCACGCTCACTGCGCCAGGGCCGTCCCATTCATTGACCACCGCAGCCACATTGGCGCCGGTCGGGCCGTTGGTGCCGGTCCAATGGAACAGCCGGTTCGGGTTGGTGCCGGCGTGCACCGAACAGTGGTAGGCATCGCACAGGGTAAAGGTGTTGGCCAACGCAAACTGGAACGGCAATTCCTGCTCGCGGTAATAGCCCATTGACGTGTTGGTCTTGTAGGTTGGCCAGGCATTCATGCGGCCGCTGCCCCAGGCGGCGTGTTCGTCAACCCAGGAATGTGGCGTGCCGTCGACACGCTGGGCATTGCCGCGTGAACTGTCCAAATGATAAGGCAATACGCGCCGCCCCTTGCCCTGTTGCTCCCAGACTTTGCGGCCGCCCGGCAGCGGAATGGTGAAGCGGTCGCTGAAACCACGTACGCCGGGCAAGGTGCCGAAGTAGTGGTCGAACGCGCGGTTTTCCTGCATCAGGATAACCACGTGTTCCACATCCATAATCGTGCCGGTGCGGTTGTTGGCGGGGATCGCCAGCGCCTGGCGGATGGAATCGGGTAGCAGGGTGTAGGCGGAGCCGATGGCGGCGGCCTTCAGCAGGGTGCGGCGGGTGAGAGTTGGCATGGCACTAATCAATCCCTGGGGTGCTTGAGATAAAAACGCTCAAGACAAAGTAGAGACTGCAAGCGACAAAAAGGTGACATGCGGTTACTGACAATCCGATGATCTGTTCACGGGCCTGCCACCAATGGTGGTGAGCAGCTTGTTGTGGCTAGAGGCTTATTGTGGCAAACAGGCTTGTTGTGGCGAGCAGGCTTGCCCTGCGTTGGGGCGCGCAGCAGCCCCAGTAAAGGCACCGGGATTCTCCTGAAGGAAC
>NZ_VBVZ01000795.1 GCF_005863185.1 Pseudomonas edaphica | reverse complement strand
CGGTTCAACTGAAGGACCGAGGTGTCTGCATCGCAGGCAAGCCAGCTCCCACAGGGATCCGCTTTGTTTCAACGAGGTGTGTTTAGAACGCAAATCTGCCATCAAACACCGGCTTGTCATCCAGCGCCAACACCCCGCTGGCAAAGATCAAATCCAAGTGATGGCTGCCTTTTTGCCCGCCGCCCAAGCCCAGGTGTAACCCGCAATGGCGCTCCTCGAAGCCGGCATTGCGTGCATACAAGTCTTTCACGCCCTCGTTGGTGCCAATCCCCAATTCCTCCACACGGCGGTTGGACGGGTTGGCATTCAGGTATTTATTGAAGTCGTCCGCCAGCCCTGGCACCTCGCTGGCCACGCTGCAAACCGTCGAGTTCTCGATCCACAGCTCCAGCGGTGATTGCAGCACGCCGTACTTACGCGCAAACGGGATGGTGCTGAGGAAGGTGCCAACAAACCGCACCTGGCCATTGATGGCTTCGCTGTGGGTGGCGATTTCGCCTGGTGCCAGGTCGTGGTTGCCGACCCCGTTGATATTGGTCCACTTCTTGATGCTGCTCAGCGGCGCCTCAAGGCGGGAGCCGTGTTTGTCGGTAAAGCTCAGCACGTTGGCCTGGGACATGCGCCGGATCAGCGTAGCGTTGAGGTCGGCGATGCGCTGCGGCTCGACGCTGAAGGTGTCGTAGAAATAGTCGCCATAATCCTTGAACAGCAGGGATTTCTTCCAGTGTTCGGCCATCACGCCTTGCAGGGCGCGAATAAAATCCGGGCCTTCGGCACGTGGATTGGGCAGGGTCGAAGAGTCATACAGAAACAGGTACAGGTCGCAGGCTTCGATGGCGTGGGCCAGGGTGTCGCTGGGCGTGAGGTCCAGGCGCTGGCATTGGAAGTTGAAGCGTGCGGCGCTGCTGTGGGTGATTGCTTCGGCGATGGCGTCGTAGCGCTCGGTATGGCCCAGCAACACCGTCGGGCGGCTCAGGCCGTTGAGTGCCGGGTGGTGTGCGAGGTAGTAGAGGAAGTGTTCGACGGCGCGGGCCTTGTCCATGACGGGTGTCCTTCTGTGCCTTGGGTAAGGGGGCAGGTGCCGTGCACAGCACCTGCCGGATGCCTGCCGGGTGTTAGAAAGGCCACATAGCAGTGCCAAAGGGCACGACGGCATCGGCTTGCATCATTTCAACGGCGGCCTCATGGGTCGGCGCTTCAAACCAATCGTCGAGTTGCAGTTCGGTTTCCAGGTCGTTTTCCAGTGCTTGCATGGTATTTCTCCTAGAGGACGTTGTTTGAGAACGGCTTGCCAACGGGCTTCGCTGGCAAGTGAAAGAACCTAGGAGAGAGTGTTTGGAAATGCAAAATATTTATTGACACGGTCTCATTTGAATTTTTTCTTCTGTTTTTTCAGTGTGTTTTTTTATCCAGAAAAAACAGCAAATTGGCTGAACCGATTTTTCAAAAACTTCCCACTGACAGTTTTCCGTTAGCTGACGAAAAAGTCTGCCTGTAACGCTGGTTTTCCGGGGTGTAACGTTTAATTTACGAGTTTGTCCGGGTGTTACTGAGTGCCGTCCAGCTGTAAGGATTAGCTTACAGTTTGGTGTGTGCACTCTGTTGGGGCGTGCTGAAGCTGTCGAGCGGTGTACAATGCGCCGCGTTTTACTGTGACCCCCTTGCGTATCCACGCAAAAGGCCAAGACCTCAGGGTTTACCCACCCTGATCACTCCGTGCGGCCACGAGTCGGACGGGTTCGATTTCGTCACAGATAAAAACAAACAGGTGACGCATGACCGTTAGAAAGACGCTGTACTCCTGGTGCCTGCGCTGGGGTTTGAGCGGCGCTGCTTGAGTCGGTAATTCAAGGCAGCAACCTGCATTCGACATTCTCAAACCTTGCGTGAGACCCTTTTCATGAGTGGACCCCAATCTTCTTCAGGCGAGCTGAAACGCGGCCTGAAAAATCGGCATATCCAGTTGATCGCCCTCGGTGGCGCCATCGGCACCGGCCTGTTCCTGGGCTCGGCCGGCGTGCTCAAATCCGCCGGCCCTTCGATGATCCTGGGTTATGCCATCTGCGGCTTCATCGCCTTCATGATCATGCGCCAGCTCGGCGAAATGATCGTCGAAGAGCCGGTCGCCGGTTCCTTCAGCCACTTTGCCCATAAGTACTGGGGCGGTTTCGCCGGCTTCCTGTCGGGCTGGAACTGCTGGATTTTGTACATCCTGGTAGGCATGTCGGAGCTGACTGCGGTCGGCAAGTATGTGCACTACTGGTGGCCGGAGATCCCGACCTGGGTCTCGGCGGCGGCGTTCTTCGTATTGATCAACCTGATCAACCTGGCCAACGTCAAAGTCTTCGGTGAGGCCGAATTCTGGTTCGCCATCATCAAAGTCGTGGCTATCGTCGGCATGATTGCCCTGGGCAGCTATTTGCTGGTCAGCGGCA
>NZ_VBVZ01000794.1 GCF_005863185.1 Pseudomonas edaphica | reverse complement strand
CTTTGTAGCCTGGCTTATCCGCAGGCTCCAGTAATGCCAGGCGCTGTTCGAGGATGGCCAGGCTGATCGGTTTGATCAGGCAGTCGCCCATGCCGGCGTTAAGACAACGGTCCATTTCTTCCTGCTGGGCGTCGGCTGTCAGCCCCAGAATCGTCAATGCACCGCTGTCGCGTTGCTGTTCTTCCTTGCGGATTGCCAGTGTCAGTTCTACTCCGTCCATGACCGGCATGTGGTAATCCGTGATAAGCCAGTCAACCGCAAACGCACGCCACGCCTCCAATGCCTCCAGTCCATTGCTGGCTTCAATCACTTTGCAGCCCAGGTACTCCAGCTGTGCGCGCAACATTTGACGGTTCAAGGTGTTGTCGTCTGCGATCAGCACTCGCATGGCCCAGCTTGGAGTGGCCTCGGAGGACGCGGGCAGCGGCAGTTTTTCTTCAGGCAGCGGTTCCAGAAGCTTGAGCTTGAGGGTTACGTTGACCGTTGTGCCTTGCCCCAGCGTGCTGGTCAGATCCAGACGGCCACCCATCATTTCACACAGCGAACGCGACACCACCAACCCGAGCCCGCTGCCGCCATGGACCGAGAGGTCTGACTGAGTCACTTGCGCGAAGGGGCGAAACAGCGTTTGCCGATCTGCCTCACTGATGCCTATACCCGTGTCATGCACTTGCAGATGCATGTTGAGTGTTTGCCCATTCACCACGCGGCATACCAAGCGGATGACGATACGGCCGCGTTCCGTGAACTTGATCGCATTGCTCACCAGATTGGACAGTACTTGTTTGAAGCGCAGAGGGTCGATGGAGACGTCCAGGGTGGTGCCGGCGTCGATTTCCAGAATCAGGTCCAGTTTCTTCTTTCTCGCCAGCCCTTCGAATACCCGCGCCACCATCTCCACCAGATTCTTGAGGTTGGCCCGGCGTGGGGAGAAGCTCAAATGCCCGGATTCAATGCGTACGATATCCAGCGTATTGCCCAACAGCTCAAGCAGGTTCTTGGCGGCCGTGTAGGCCACGTCGATGTTCACTCGATCCAGTACGCCGTGGTCGGCGCGTTTGAGCGCCAACTCCAATGTGCCGATTACCGCGCTCATGGGCGTGCGGATCTCGTGGCTCATCGTCGCCAGAAACTGGGTTTTGGCATGGCTGGCCTCGTCAGCCCGGGTTTTTGCCTGTTGCAGTTGTTCGATCAGTTGATGATGTTGCGAAACGTCCTGCCAGCCGCAGATCACCCCGGCAATCAGGCCGTTGGAATCACGAAAGGGCTGAATCCAGTGCTCGATAAAGTGGGGTTGCCCGTCGATAGTGATCTGCAGTTGCTGTTCGATGGGGTTGCCATCCTCCATGGCCTGCAGGTAACTCTGGTGGAGCGTAGGCGCCAGTTCGATATCGCCATACTGGGTTTGCAAGGCGGTTTTACCCAGCACTTGGGATTGACATAGCTTCATGACGTGTTCATAGCTGCGGCTGCATGACAGCAGGCGTCCTTCGCGGTCGCGTACATACACTGGCACGGGCATGGCATGGTTCAAGGTTTGCAGAAACTCCAACTGATCATTCAGGGCTTTCTCAGCGGCGACTCGGCGACGAATCTGACGGCGCAGTTGTACGATTCGAATGATTGACACCAGCAGCACCAGCAATGCGCAGCAGATGATCTGCAGGATCACCAGTTTGTAGTCGCGCCAGTTCTGGCCACTCATGGCCGCATTAGCGCGCCAGCGAATGGTGATTGCATTAAGCTCGTCAGGTGGGATGCTCAGCAGAGCTTTATCCATGATCGACTGCAGCTCGGTTTCGCCACGGCGCATGGCGAAGTTGGCGGTGGCCGCCTGGCCGTCGACGACACCGGCCACGCGCAGTTCTTTTTCATAGAGGCGCGCGGTGTAGTAACGAGCCATGGACAGGGTCATCAACACAGCGTCGGCGTCGCCATTGACCACCATGCGCATGGCCTCAAGGTTGTTTGTTGGGGTAATCAACTGCACCGTGGGAAAGCCTTTGCGAATGCTGTCGATCAATACATGCCCCTGGACAATGGCCAGGCGCTTGCCGGCCAAAGCATTGAGACTCGAACGCTCTCGGCCCGATTCAGCAGTCGACGCGACCAGCGCAAACGAGCTGGTTGCGAATGGATGGCTGAAACGGAAATGGTTCAGCCGCTCCGGGCTGGCCGTCAACACGGCTAAATCAGTATCGCCGTCGCGTAAAGCGTCCTGAATGCCTTCAAAACTGGAGGCGCGTTGAATCTCGAACTTGAGCCCGGTGCGTTGGGTGATGATCTCGAACAAATCGGATATCACACCGTTGAAGCGGCCCTTGGCGTCGAAAAATGCCGAGGGTGCCATGTCATCGTTAATCATGAAGCGCGCCACTGGGTGCTGGACCAGCCAGCGTTTTTCCTGGGCGTTCAGATGCACATTATCGTCCGGCAT
>NZ_VBVZ01000793.1 GCF_005863185.1 Pseudomonas edaphica | reverse complement strand
GATCTGGACCGTGCGACCATGGACATGATCCGTCGAGCCCAGCCACTGCCCAAACCACCGGCCGATATGTTGAAAGGCGGCAGCGTCGAAATCGTCGCGCCATTTGTTTACAACATTGAGAAGCGCCGCCGGTAAGCGGCAAACGGGAGCCGGCTGGTGTGGGAGCCCCCACACAAGCCAGCTCCCACATTTGGTTTCACCACTTCAGCAAAATCCTCAACATTCCCCGCTCAATCCCCATCAAAGTTCTGATAACGTGCGTCTATCGATTGCAGCCGGTATGCTTGGCCCGCAACCTCATGGACGCCCGCTATGACTCTTACAGAATTACGCTACATCGTGACCCTCGCCCAAGAGCAGCACTTCGGCCACGCGGCCGAGCGTTGCCATGTCAGCCAACCGACGCTGTCGGTGGGTGTGAAGAAGCTTGAAGACGAACTCGGTGTGCTGATTTTTGAGCGCAGCAAGAGCGCCGTGCGCCTCACGCCGGTGGGCGAAGGCATCGTCGCCCAGGCCCAAAAGGTACTGGAGCAAGCCCAAAGCATCCGCGAGCTGGCCCAGGCCGGCAAGAACCAGCTGACTGCACCGCTCAAAGTCGGCGCCATCTACACCGTCGGCCCGTACCTGTTCCCGCACCTGATTCCGCAACTGCACCGCGTTGCGCCGCAGATGCCGCTGTATATCGAAGAAAACTTCACCCATGTACTGCGCGACAAACTGCGCAATGGCGAGTTGGACGCGATCATCATCGCCCTGCCGTTCAACGAAGCAGACGTGCTGACCCTGCCGCTCTACGACGAACCGTTCTACGTGTTGATGCCGGCCTCCCACCCGTGGACGCAAAAGGACACCATCGACGCCGGCCTGCTCAACGACAAGAGCTTGCTGCTGCTGGGCGAAGGTCACTGCTTCCGCGATCAGGTACTGGAAGCCTGCCCGACCCTGACCAAGGGCAACGACGGCGCCAAACATACCACCGTGGAATCCAGTTCCCTGGAAACCATTCGCCATATGGTCGCTTCCGGCCTGGGTATTTCGATCCTGCCGCTGTCGGCAGTGGACAGCCATCACTACGCCCCCGGCGTGATCGAAGTGCGCCCACTCACGCCGCCGGTGCCATTCCGTACTGTGGCGATTGCCTGGCGCGCGAGCTTCCCGCGCCCGAAAGCCATTGAGATCCTGGCCGACTCGGTCCGTCTGTGCTCGGTGGCCAAGCCGAATGCTGCGAGCTGATTAACGGTATGACAGAGCTGTCGCAGGTGTCGGTCACCGCACTCAAAGGTGTCGGTGACGCCATGGCCGAAAAGCTGGCCAAGGTCGGCCTGGAGAACCTCCAGGACGTGCTGTTCCACCTGCCCCTGCGCTACCAGGACCGCACGCGTGTGGTGCCCATCGGCCACTTGCGCCCTGGGCAGGATGCTGTGGTCGAAGGCACCGTCAGCGGCGCCGATGTGGTGATGGGCAAGCGCCGCAGTTTGGTCGTGCGCCTGCAGGACGGCACCGGCGGCCTGAGCCTGCGTTTCTACCATTTCAGCAACGCGCAAAAGGAAGGCCTCAAGCGTGGCACCCGCGTGCGTTGCTACGGCGAAGCCCGCCCCGGCGCATCCGGCCTGGAAATCTACCACCCGGAGTACCGCGCAATCACCGGCGACGAGCCGCCTCCGGTCGATACCACACTCACGCCGATCTACCCGCTGACCGAAGGCCTGACCCAACAACGCCTGCGCCAGCTGTGCATGCAAACGCTGACGATGCTCGGCCCCAAAAGCTTGCCCGACTGGTTGCCTCTGGAGCTGGCGCGCGACTACCAACTGGCGCCGTTGGACGATGCGATTCGCTACCTACATAACCCACCCGCCGACGCCGACGTCGACGAACTCGCACTGGGCCATCACTGGGCCCAGCATCGCCTGGCCTTTGAAGAGCTGCTGACGCACCAACTGTCCCAGCAGCGCCTGCGCGAAAGTATGCGCTCCCTGCGCGCGCCGGCGATGCCCAAGGCCACGCGACTACCTGCGCAATACCTGGCCAACCTCGGCTTTGCGCCAACGGGGGCCCAGCAACGCGTGGGCAATGAAATCGCCTACGACCTCAGCCAGCACGAACCTATGCTGCGGCTGATCCAGGGCGATGTGGGCGCAGGTAAAACCGTGGTGGCCGCCCTCGCCGCCTTGCAGGCGTTGGAAGCCGGTTACCAAGTGGCGCTGATGGCGCCCACCGAAATTCTCGCCGAACAGCACTTCATCACCTTCAAGCGCTGGCTCGAACCGCTGGGCCTGGAAGTGGCGTGGCTGGCCGGCAAGCTCAAGGGCAAGACCCGCGCAGCGGCGCTGGAGCAGATTGCCGGTGGCGCACCGATGGTGGTGGGCACTCACGCATTGTTCCAGGACGAAGTGCAGTTCAAGAACCTCGCCTTGGTGATCATCGACGAACAGCAC
>NZ_VBVZ01000792.1 GCF_005863185.1 Pseudomonas edaphica | reverse complement strand
AGCGTGGCCATGCTTGCCCGGCAGTTGGGCATTGCGCGCACCACGGTGACCTCGCGCCTGGCGCGCCTGGAGAAAACCCAGGTGATCACCGGTTATGGCGTGCGCCTCGGGCAGCGTGTGGTCGACGGGGGTTTGCAGGCGTATGTCGGCATCACCGTTCAAGCGCGCTCGGGCAAGGAAGTGCTGCGCCGGGTGAGCGCCATGGCGCAGGTGCAGCAATTGTGTGCGGTGAGTGGCGAGTTTGATTACGTGGCCTGGCTGCGCACTGATTCGCCGGAACAGCTGGACCAGTTGCTGGACCAGATCGGCAGCGTCGAGGGCGTGGAAAAAACCACCACGTCGATCATCCTCAGTAACAAATTGGACCGTGGTCAGCCAGTTTGACCAGCCACTTCGTCATTCTGACTAAAAACAATTCAATCCGACGACACATTGCGTCTTAATAACGAACGCTACGCTCCCTAAACTGGCTGCCATCTTTTCCTATACTCAACGGGCCGAATCCCGCCGAGTCGTCAGTAAGGTCAGCCATGAGCATTCCGTCCAGCACCATCAGCAAGACCAATCGCCATCCCGCCGACGGTAAAAAACCTATCACCATCTTTGGCCCGGATTTTCCGTTTGCCTTTGATGACTGGATCGAACACCCGGCTGGCCTGGGCAGTATTCCCGCGGCCAACCATGGCGCGGAAGTGGCGATTGTGGGAGCCGGGATCGCAGGGCTGGTGGCTGCTTACGAGCTGATGAAGCTGGGCCTCAAGCCGGTGGTATACGAGGCCTCGAAGATGGGCGGGCGTTTGCGCTCCCAGGCCTTTGAAGGCGCCGAAGGCATCATCGCCGAGCTGGGCGGCATGCGTTTTCCGGTGTCGTCCACCGCGTTCTACCACTATGTGGACAAGCTGGGCCTGGAGACCAAACCCTTTCCCAACCCGCTGACACCGGCTTCCGGCAGCACAGTGGTCGACCTCGAAGGCCAGACCCACTACGCACAAAAACTCTCGGACCTGCCGGTGCTATTCCAGGAAGTTGCCGATGCCTGGGCGGATGCGCTGGAGGCCGGCTCGCAGTTCGGTGATATCCAGCAAGCCATTCGCGATCGCGACGTGCCACGCCTCAAGGCGCTGTGGAACAAGCTGGTACCGCTGTGGGACGACCGCACCTTCTATGACTTCGTCGCCACGTCCAAGGCGTTCGCCAAACTGTCGTTCGCGCACCGCGAAGTGTTTGGCCAAGTGGGTTTCGGCACGGGCGGCTGGGACTCGGATTTCCCCAACTCCATGCTGGAAATTTTCCGCGTGGTGATGACCAACTGCGACGATCACCAACACCTGGTGGTTGGCGGCGTAGCGCAAGTGCCCATGGGCATATGGCGCCATGTGCCGGAGCGTTGCGCCCATTGGCCCGCCGGCACCAGCCTCAGCTCGCTGCATCGCGGCGCGCCACGGGCGGGGGTAAAACGCATTGCCCACGCTGCCGATGGCCGCTTTGCGGTCACCGACAACTACGGTGACACCCGCGAATACGCCGCCGTGCTGACTACCTGTCAAAGCTGGCTGCTGACCACCCAGATCGAATGCGACGAAACCCTGTTCTCGCAAAAAATGTGGATGGCTCTGGACCGCACGCGCTACATGCAGTCGTCGAAAACCTTCGTGATGGTCGACCGCCCGTTCTGGAAAGACAAGGACCCGGAGACCGGCCGCGACCTGATGAGCATGACCCTCACCGATCGCCTCACCCGTGGCACCTATCTGTTCGACAACGGTGACGACAAGCCAGGCGTGATTTGCCTGTCGTACTCGTGGATGAGCGACGCGCTGAAAATGCTCCCGCAACCCATCGACAAGCGCGTGAAACTGGCGCTCGACGCGCTGAAAAAGATCTACCCGAAAGTCGATATCAAGGCGCGCATCATCGGCGACCCGATCACCGTGTCCTGGGAAGCCGACCCGCATTTCCTCGGCGCCTTCAAAGGCGCGTTGCCCGGCCACTATCGCTACAACCAGCGCATGTATGCGCACTTTATGCAGAAGGACATGCCCGCCGAACAGCGTGGGATTTTTATCGCCGGTGACGACGTATCCTGGACGCCTGCTTGGGTCGAGGGCGCGGTGCAAACCTCGCTGAATGCGGTATGGGGCATCATGACCCACTTCGGCGGCAGCACTCACCCCGAAAACCCGGGCCCAGGTGATGTCTTTGACGAAATCGGCCCGATCGCCCTGGCCGATTAAGGAGTTGAGTATGCGTGTCGCCCTGTACCAATGCCCACCGCTGCCGCTGGATGTGGCCGGCAACCTCAAGCGCCTGCATCAATTGGCGCATGAGGCGACCGGTGCCGACGTGCTGGTGCTGCCGGAGATGTTCCTCAGCGGCTACAACATTGGCGCGGAGGCGGTGGGCGCACTCGCCGAAGCCCAGGATGGGCCGTCGGCTCAGG
>NZ_VBVZ01000791.1 GCF_005863185.1 Pseudomonas edaphica | reverse complement strand
GGGCGCAAGATGGTATTGGCCACCAACATGCCCACTGCAGCAATCACCAGCAGCACCACCACCGCCACGCCAAGGATGCTCAGCAGCACGCCTTCCATGCGTTTTTCGACCTTGGCCTCGACCACCGCCACCTGGGCTTCGATGCCATCGAGGTTCACCGACGTACCAATCACCATGTCCCACTTGGGCAGGTATTCGGTGTAGCCAAGCTTGGGCACCAGTTCGGTCTGGCCGGGCTGGGTCGAGCTGTATTGCAGGTAGTGGGTGCCGTCCTTGCCGACCTTGACCAGGTCGCGGTTGACGTAGACACCGTTGGGGTCACGGTTGTCCTTGAAGCTCTTGCCTACGCCGTCCGGGCTGTTGCCCTTGAACAGGCGGATGGTCTCGGAGTCGTAGCCGAAGAAGTAGCCGTCCTTGCCGTAGGTGGTGTTGGACAACAGTTTGACTACCTGCGCCCGCGCCGCCGTGTCGCCGGGGGCGGCCGCGTCGTAGAGCGGCTTGATGGTGGTCATCGCCACTTCCACATAACTTTGCAGCGTGGCCTTGGCGTCATTGAGCAGGCGCTGGCGGGTTTCATCCACCTCATTGCGCGCCTGGCCCTGCAGGATCCACACCGTGGTCAGGCTGATGACCACGGCAAACAACAACACAGGCACGACGGCCAGGGACAGGACTTTGGCCTTCAAACTCAGACGCATGGATTTTCTCTCTTATTCGTGGCGACTTGAGAGGTTAACGGCCAGTGGCGAAATATCTGTAGGACACCTTGGCTGAGTGGCGACTGGACTGTTGTGGCGAACAGGCTTGCCCTGCGTTGGGCTGCGTAGCAGCCCCCTTTTCAGGCGCCGTAACACGCCAGGTAGATCGAGGTGTCTGGATTCAGGACCGCTTCGCGCTCCAACGCAGGGCAAGCCTGCTCGCCACAATTGAACCTGTTCCAGATACTAGAGGGTCATCGCGGCAAACCAGCCAAACGCCAGCAACGGAATGTTGTAGTGCAGGAAGGTCGGCACCACGGTGTCCCAGATATGGTGATGCTGGCCGTCAATATTCAGGCCGGAAGTCGGGCCGAGCGTGGAGTCCGACGCTGGCGAACCGGCATCGCCCAGCGCCCCCGCCGTACCCACGATGCACACAATCGCCAACGGACTGAAGCCCAGCTGCACACACAACGGCACAAAAATCGCCGCCAGAATCGGCACCGTAGAAAAGGACGAACCAATGCCCATGGTCACCAACAGCCCCACCAGCAACATCAGCAGCGCGCCCACACCACGGCTATGACCAATGAATGCCGCCGAGGCTTCCACCAGTGAGCGCACGTCACCGGTAGCCTTGAGCACTTCGGCAAACCCCGATGAGGCGATCATGATGAAGCCGATCATCGCCATCATCTTCATGCCTTCGGTGAACAGGTCGTCGGTCTCGCGCCAGCGCACAATGCCCGACACCGAAAAGATCAGAAACCCAGCCAGGGCGCCGATGATCATCGAATCCAGCCACAGCTGAATGATAAACGCCGAGGCAATTGCCAGCCCGGCCACCAGCAGGGTCAGCGGGTTGTACTGCACGGCTACTTGCTCGACGCGCTCGATTTTTTCCAGGTCATACACACGCTTTTTGCGGTAGCTGATAAACACCGCCACCAGCAGGCCCACCACCATGCCCAACGCCGGCAAACCCATCGCGTGAGTGACGTTGACCTGGCTGATGTCCACGCCGCTCTTGGCCACGTTGGCCAACAGGATCTGATTAAGGAAGATATTGCCGAAGCCCACCGGCAGGAACATGTAGGGCGTGATCAGGCCGAAGGTCATCACGCAGGCGATCAGCCGGCGGTCCAGTTGCAGCTTGGTCAGCACGTAAAGCAGTGGCGGCACCAGCAGCGGGATAAACGCAATATGGATCGGCAGAATATTCTGCGAAGCAATCGCCACCACCCACAACAGACCAATCAGCAGCCATTTGACATGACTTCCGCCGGTGGCTTCCTGGCGATCGACCAACAGCAGCGCCTTGTCCGCCAAGGCATGCGCCAGGCCGGACTTGGCAATCGCCACCGCGAAAGCGCCGAGCAAGGCGTAGGACAACGCCACGGTCGCGCCGCCGCCCAAGCCGCCGTTAAAAGCCTTGAGCGTGGCCTCGATGCCCAACCCGCCGGTCAAGCCACCGACCAGGGCGCCGACGATGATGGCGATGACCACATGCACACGGGACAAACTGAGCACCAGCATGGTGCCGACCGCGGCGATGACTGCGTTAATCATGGTTACCTCAAGCAAAAAACATAAAAAACAGACAGGCCCGCGACCGGGCGGCCATCAAGTGGCGTCCGTGTGCAGGCTTTAAGAGGTCTTATTAGAGGGCGCGCACTTTGCCGCAGGCGGGCCGTCATGTCAAAAACTGTGGCGAGGGAGCTTGCTCCCGCTGGCGCTCCAGTGC
>NZ_VBVZ01000790.1 GCF_005863185.1 Pseudomonas edaphica | reverse complement strand
GTCTCCAACCCTGCGAGCCTGGAAATAAGCCAAGGGTAAATTGACCAGATGTCGAAAGAGGCGCGAACCCAGTTCCACATCAATACGACTGGCTGTATGGGCAAACACATAGGTGCGCAAGCCGCTCAGCGCCGACTCGAACAGCATGATTCCCAAAAGACCTATGGCGACAACGTCCAAAGTGGTCAGCCCATGGTGTACCAGCACCTTATCCATCACTACTTGAAAAAAGAGCGGTGTCAAAAGGGCAAATATTTGCAGTACAAAAGAAACCAGCAGGACTTCACCCAGTAGCTTTCTGTACTTCACGATGGCAGGAATAAACCAGGTGAAGTCGAATCGTGATGTCTCACCGAGGTTTCCCGCTTCGGAACGAACCAAAATCAATTGACCATTCCATTGCGCGAGCAGCGCTTCGGCGCTAATGATTTCCGCACGCTCAACACGCGGATCCTGAATAAGCACTTTGCCTTGGTCGAGCCTGGCGATAATGAAAAAACGTCCTTCTTTATCAATCGCTATGGCAGGTAGAGGCGTGCTGCCTAGGCGAGCAAGTGAGGTACTCACCCTTTTGGCTTTCAGGCCAAGCTTTCTTGCCGCAAGAAGCAGCTCAGCTTGAGAAAAGACTTGGTTATCAACTGAGAACTCATGAGAAAGCTGTTCAGCAGAAGCCGACAAATTGTGAAAGCGAGCCAACATGACCAGACAGGCCAAGCCCGTGTCCATGGCATCTGAAACTGAAGGCTGTGCAGGCGGCTCGACGCCTGGAGTGTATGTACTCATATTGTTGTTGCGTCCTTGCGTCCCCATTAGGGAGAAATTAATACCAGGCTTAATACTTCATAACCCACATGAAGGATGTGCCACCTATACCTCGGCAATCAGCGTTTGAATTGCGCTCATGTTTGTTCACGGGCATCAGGAGGAAGAAAGTCACGATCAGGATCGTAATTTTTGGTTAGATACATGGCTAAATCTGCCAAATCAGCAGGACTTAATGTGCCAGCCGCTTCTTTTAGCTTAAGGGTATCGATAATGTAATCGTAACGAGCATTGTTGTACTCTCGAACAACGTTGTAGAGTTGCCGCTGAGCATTTAGCACATCGGCTGTATTACGAGAACCCAGCTCTCGCCCCACCGTGTTTGCCTTCACCGATGCTTGACTGGAGAGAATCGTTTGTCGCCGAGCATTCACTTGTTCTATGTCTGAATTGACAGCCCGATGTAAATTTCGAGTACTTTGTACGACCTCACGACGCCGATCATCTCGCTCATCTTCACTCTGAGCCAAGCGCTCAGTGGCTTCACGAACTTGCGAGCGCGTCATGCCTCCCGAATACAATGGAATATTGAGCTCCAACCCAATGCTTCGCTGTGCAACATCGCCCCGATAACCAGAGCGACCAAAATCGGTGGGGTTGCTGTAGCCAAAGTTATCGTTATCCCCATGACGATAGGAGGCAACGGCATCCAGGGAAGGAGCAAAACCGGCCTTGCGCTGCTGATTGGTTTTCTCGGCAGCTGTCACCGCAAAATTGCTGGCGAGCAAAGACAGGTTTTGTTGCACAGCCTGTCTTACCCAGGCGCTGGCCTCATTGGGCACAGGCGTCACCACAGGTAATCGATGCTCAACCCCCTCGATCGATGAATAGTCCTGCTTGGTAAGGCGTGCAAGAGCCTCATAAGCATCGTCAACCTTACGCTCGGCCAGCTTGCGGTTGGCATTGGCGTTATCGTAGGCAGCCTGAGCATCTAGCACATCCGTGATACTGGACGCTCCATTGTCAAGGCGCGCCTGAGCCTGCTGGTGCTGGCGTTGCAAGGCTGTCTCCTCTGCCTTGGAAGCCGCTAATGTGTCCAACGCGCGCAGCGTTTCAAAATAGGCTTGCGCGGCACCAAGGACCAGCGCCTGCTCCTTGGCAGATAATTCCAACGCTGCTTGTGCCGTACTCGCCTGCGCAGCTTCGAGTTGAAACCAGCGATCAAGACGAAACAACGGTTGATTCAGGTTGGCTTGAAAGACGGACTGGCTGCGCGTTCGCGTCAAACTCGGCTCATCGCGCTGCAAACGAACCGACTCGACCGACCCGCCCGCGCTGAGCGTCGGTAACAACCCGGCCCTGGCCTGTGGAACCGCTTCGCGAAGAGCCTGATACTCATGACGGGCAGCTGAAAGTTTGGCGTCGTTGATGACCGCTTGCTGATAAACGTTCAGGAGATTTGCACGGTCGGACTCGGCCGCAGCATTAGCACCTGCAATGGCAACGGTCAGAAAAACATAGCCAGCGTTTTTGATGAAAGACATACGCCTCCTGCGATGCTGCTCGATTGCCGTTACGAGTTCGCCGTCTGCAATCTTTTCGGCCTGCTGCAAAAATCGATCAAATCCCCCTCGATCGACTCGATACTTACCCTCTCGAGCGCCAATAAATGTAGGAAATT
>NZ_VBVZ01000078.1 GCF_005863185.1 Pseudomonas edaphica | reverse complement strand
GCGTATAAGTCACAGATGTTTTGACTGATACACCGCCATCGCGGGCAAGCCCGCTCCCACATTAGCCTCGCACGCCCGTAAACCCTCGCTACACTCCCTCTACTACTAAGGTCGTCTGGAACCTGTTCCGCAGCCGCATACAGTGGATATGTTCCAAAATAATAAAAAGCTGTGCTGCGAGGATAAAAACAATGAACGACAGCATTTACCTCTCGATTCAAAACAGCCCGCGTTTCAAGGAGCTGGTCAGAAAAAGGGAAAGGTTCGCCTGGATACTCTCGGCGATCATGCTAGGGCTTTACTCCGCTTTCATCCTGTTGATTGCCTACGGGCCACAAATACTGGGGGCCAAACTCAGCCCCGGCTCATCCATCACCTGGGGCATCCCCATCGGGGTCGGCCTGATTGTCTCGGCCTTTGTCCTCACCGGCATCTATGTACGACGCGCCAACGGCGAATTCGACGACCTGAACAATGCGATTCTCAAGGAGGCTGCGCAATGATCCGTCGTCTATTGGCTGTACTTGGCGCTTCGGTCTTTGCGCCCGCCGTTTGGGCGGCGGATGCATTGACCGGTGAAGTGCACAAACAACCGCTGAACGTTGCAGCGATCCTGATGTTCGTGGTCTTCGTCGGCGCGACGTTGTGCATCACCTACTGGGCGTCCAAACGCAACAAGTCGGCGGCCGACTACTATGCGGCCGGCGGCAAGATCACCGGTTTCCAGAACGGCCTGGCGATTGCCGGCGACTACATGTCGGCGGCGTCCTTCCTGGGGATTTCCGCGCTGGTGTTCACCTCCGGCTACGATGGCCTGATCTACTCGATCGGCTTCCTGGTGGGTTGGCCGATCATTCTGTTCCTGATCGCCGAGCGCCTGCGTAACCTGGGCAAGTACACCTTTGCCGACGTGGCGTCCTATCGCCTGGGGCAAACCCAGATCCGCAGCCTGTCGGCCTGTGGCTCGCTGGTGGTGGTGGCGTTCTACCTGATCGCGCAAATGGTAGGGGCGGGCAAGCTGATTCAGCTGCTGTTCGGTCTGGACTACCACGTAGCGGTGATCCTGGTGGGTATCCTGATGTGCATGTATGTGCTGTTTGGCGGCATGCTGGCAACCACTTGGGTGCAAATCATCAAGGCGGTGCTGTTGCTGTCCGGTGCTTCGTTCATGGCGTTGATGGTGATGAAGCACGTCAACTTCGACTTCAACATGCTGTTTTCCGAGGCGATCAAGGTTCACCCTAAAGGTGAGGCGATCATGAGTCCCGGCGGCTTGGTGAAAGATCCGATTTCGGCATTCTCGCTGGGCCTGGCGCTGATGTTCGGTACGGCCGGCCTGCCGCACATCCTGATGCGCTTCTTCACCGTAAGCGACGCCAAGGAAGCACGTAAGAGCGTGCTGTATGCCACCGGTTTCATCGGCTACTTCTATATCCTGACGTTTATCATCGGCTTTGGCGCGATCCTGCTGGTGAGCACCAACCCGGCGTTCAAGGATGCTGCAGGTGCCTTGCTCGGCGGTAACAACATGGCGGCGGTGCACCTGGCCAACGCGGTGGGTGGCAGCATTTTCCTCGGCTTCATCTCGGCCGTGGCGTTTGCCACCATCCTGGCAGTGGTTGCCGGTTTGACCCTGGCCGGTGCTTCGGCGGTGTCCCATGACCTGTACGCCAGTGTGATCAAGAAGGGCAAGGCCAACGAGAAAGATGAGATTCGCGTGTCGAAGATCACCACCGTGGCGTTGGGCGTGTTGGCGATCGGCCTGGGTATCCTGTTCGAAAGCCAGAACATCGCGTTCATGGTAGGCCTGGCGTTCTCGATTGCTGCCAGCTGTAACTTCCCGGTGCTGCTGCTTTCCATGTACTGGAAAAACCTCACCACCCGTGGCGCCATGATTGGCGGCTGGCTGGGCTTGATCAGTGCCGTTGGCCTGATGATCCTGGGCCCGACCATCTGGGTGTCGATCCTGCACCATGAAAAAGCGATCTTCCCTTACGAATACCCGGCGCTGTTCTCGATGATCATTGCGTTCGTCGGCATCTGGTTCTTCTCCATCACTGACAAGTCGGCGGCGGCAGAAAAAGAGCGTGCGCTGTACTTCCCGCAGTTTGTGCGTTCGCAGACTGGCCTGGGGGCGAGTGGGGCGGTAAACCACTAAGATTTGTAACGGCTACAAAAAAAATGCCCCGGTCGTGAGATCGGGGCATTTTTTTGCTTTTATTGGTAACGGATTTCACAAAACAGTTTCTCAACGCTTGCATCAATAAAGTGCCTCTAAGCCGATCGTTCCCATGCTCTGCGTGTGAATACAGCCATGGACGCTCTGCGTCCCGGTTGGCGCTGGCCTCAGGTCTTGCGCTCAATTCCTGCACAAATAAAAACGGCCTCCTTGTGAAAGGAGGCCGTTTTTAAGACCAAATAGTTAGATGCTTACTTGCGATCTTCCAGTTTGGTGATATCACGCGACTCGTAGCCGGTGTACAGCTGGCGCGGGCGGCCAATCTTGTACGGGCTGGAGAGCATTTCTTTCCAGTGCGAGATCCAGCCGACAGTACGTGCCAAGGCGAAGATCACGGTGAACATGCTGGTTGGAATGCCGATCGCCTTGAGGATGATCCCCGAGTAGAAGTCGACGTTCGGGTACAGCGAGCGTTCGATGAAGTACGGGTCGGTCAGGGCGATCTCTTCCAGGCGCATGGCCAGTTCGAGTTGCGGATCGTTCTTGATGCCCAGCTCCTTCAACACTTCGTCGCAGGTCTGTTTCATCACGGTGGCACGCGGGTCACGGTTCTTGTAGACGCGGTGACCGAAGCCCATCAGTTTGAACGGATCTTCCTTGTCCTTGGCCTTGGCGATGAACTTGTCGATGTTGGACACATCGCCGATTTCATCGAGCATGGTCAGCACGGCTTCGTTCGCACCGCCGTGGGCAGGGCCCCACAATGCGGCAATGCCGGCGGCGATACAGGCGAACGGGTTGGCGCCCGAAGAACCCGCCAGACGTACGGTGGAGGTGGAGGCGTTTTGCTCGTGGTCGGCGTGGAGGATGAAAATCTTGTCCATCGCCTTGGCCAGCACCGGGCTGATCGGTTTGATCTCGCACGGGGTGTTGAACATCATGTGCAGGAAGTTTTCCGCGTACGTCAGGTCGTTGCGCGGGTACATCATGGGTTGACCCATGGAGTACTTGTAAACCATTGCGGCCAGGGTTGGCATCTTGGCAACCAGGCGGATCGCGGAAATTTCGCGATGCTGCGGGTTATTGATGTCCAGGGAGTCGTGATAGAAGGCCGACAGGGCGCCGACTACACCGCACATGACGGCCATCGGGTGGGCGTCGCGACGGAAGCCGTTGAAGAAGGTCTTCAACTGCTCGTGAACCATGGTGTGGTTCTTCACGGTGCTGACGAACTGGGCTTTCTGCTCAGCTGTTGGCAATTCGCCATTTAGCAGCAGGTAGCAGGTTTCCAGGTAGTCCGACTGTTCAGCAAGCTGTTCGATCGGGTAGCCGCGGTGCAGCAAAATACCATTGTCACCATCGATATAGGTGATCTTCGACTCGCAAGAGGCGGTCGACATGAAGCCTGGGTCGAATGTGAAACGGCCCGTGGCCGTCAGGCCCCGTACGTCGATAACATCGGGACCAACGGTGCCGGTTAAAATGGGCAGCTCGACGGGGGCTGCGCCCTCGATGATCAACTGCGCTTTTTTGTCAGCCATGTGGCCTCCTATTTATGCTTCAAATCATCAGACAGACCCCCCACGCAGGGCCCGCACCACTATAGTGAGATAAATCCAGATGTCAATTTGCCTAAAGTCTTGCTCCAGAAGGCTTTAACCATACTTTTTCGTCGAAATTGACTGCCATTTACGCCTTTTATACCGCCAGCGCAATCCGCTATTAGGGTGAGGAGTGCGCGTTGTCATTAGTAACCTAACTGTCTATACTCGGCCACCGACCGCCAAGGGCTTTTGGGCTTGCTTTCATTGGGGGTCGCACTCCCTGGGTGGTGCTTACCTGACCAGTGCACTCCCCAACAACTTTGCCCTGATTGTTAGGGGCTCTTCAGTGTGAAAAAAAGCCGTGAATAGCCAACGACCTGTAAACCTAGACCTAAGGACCATCAAACTCCCCATCACCGGCGTTACGTCGTTCCTGCACCGTGTTTCCGGCATCATCCTGTTCCTGGGCTTGGGCATCATGCTTTATGCATTGAGCAAATCCCTGGGTTCCGAGGAAGGATACGCCGAGGTGAAGGCATGCTTGACCAGCCCGCTGGCCAAGTTCGTAGCATGGGGCCTCCTGTCCGCTCTGCTGTATCACCTGGTAGCCGGTGTGCGCCACTTGATCATGGATGCGGGTATCGGTGAGACGCTGGAAGGCGGCCGCCTGGGCTCGAAAATCATCATCGCCATTTCCGTGGTGCTGATCGTTCTGGCAGGAGTTTGGATATGGTAACCAGCGTTACGAACCTTTCGCGTTCGGGCCTCTATGACTGGATGGCACAGCGTGTGTCTGCGGTCGTTCTCGCGGCTTATTTCATTTTCCTGATCGGATACCTCGTCGCAAACCCGGGCATCGGCTATGAGCAATGGCATGGCCTGTTTTCCCACAATGCGATGCGAATCTTCAGTCTGCTGGCCCTTGTAGCCCTGGGCGCTCACGCCTGGGTCGGCATGTGGACCATCGCGACCGACTACCTGACGCCGATGGCGCTGGGCAAGTCCGCGACTGCAGTACGTTTTCTCTTCCAGGCAGTCTGCGGCGTTGCGATGTTCGCGTACTTCGTCTGGGGTGTGCAGATTCTTTGGGGTATCTGATTCATGGCTAACATTCCAACTATTTCCTTCGACGCCATCATTATTGGTGGCGGCGGTGCCGGCATGCGCGCAGCGCTGCAGCTGGCTCAGGGCGGTCACAAGACTGCCGTGATCACCAAGGTGTTCCCGACCCGTTCCCACACTGTGTCGGCCCAGGGTGGCATCACCTGCGCCATCGCCTCCGCCGACCCGAACGATGACTGGCGCTGGCACATGTACGATACCGTCAAGGGTTCCGACTACATCGGTGACCAGGACGCTATCGAGTACATGTGTCAGGAAGGCCCGGCCGCCGTGTTCGAGCTGGACCACATGGGTCTGCCGTTCTCGCGTACCGAGCAAGGTCGTATCTACCAGCGTCCATTCGGCGGCCAGTCGAAGGATTACGGTAAAGGCGGGCAGGCTGCCCGTACGTGCGCCGCTTCCGACCGTACCGGTCACGCGCTGTTGCACACCCTTTATCAGGGCAACCTGAAAGCCGGTACCACGTTCCTGAACGAGTACTACGCCGTTGACCTGGTGAAGAACGCCGACGGCGCCTTCGTCGGTGTGATCGCCATCTGCATCGAAACCGGTGAAACCACCTACATCCGTGCCAAGGCTACTGTGCTGGCAACCGGCGGTGCAGGTCGTATCTACGCGTCGACCACCAATGCCCTGATCAACACCGGTGACGGCGTCGGCATGGCCCTGCGTGCTGGCGTGCCGGTACAAGACATTGAAATGTGGCAGTTCCACCCGACCGGCATCGCCGGCGCCGGTGTACTGGTTACAGAAGGTTGCCGTGGTGAAGGTGGTTACCTGATCAACAAGCACGGCGAGCGTTTCATGGAGCGTTATGCTCCGAACGCCAAAGACCTTGCAGGTCGTGACGTTGTGGCCCGTTCGATGGTTAAGGAAATCATCGCCGGTAACGGCTGTGGCCCGAACGGCGACCACGTACTGCTGAAACTCGATCACCTCGGTGAAGAAGTCCTGCACAGCCGCCTGCCAGGTATCTGCGAATTGTCCAAGACTTTTGCGCACGTTGACCCGGTAGTTGCTCCGGTGCCGGTTGTTCCGACTTGCCACTATATGATGGGCGGCGTGCCGACCAACATTCATGGCCAGGCGATCACCCAGAACGCCGAAGGCGTGGACGAGATCATCCACGGTCTGTTCGCCGTAGGCGAAGTGGCTTGCGTATCGGTACACGGTGCCAACCGTCTGGGCGGCAACTCGCTGCTCGACCTGGTGGTATTCGGTCGTGCTGCCGGCCTGCACCTGGAAAAAGCCCTGACCGACGGCATCGAATACGATGACGCCACCGACGCCAACATCGAGGCCGCCCTGGCGCGCCTGAACGCTCTGAACGAGCGTACCGATGGCGAAGACGTGGCTACCCTGCGTCGCGAGCTGCAAAGCTGCATGCAGAACTACTTCGGTGTATTCCGTACCGGCGAATACATGCAGAAGGGTATTGCCCAGCTGGCCGACCTGCGCACGCGCATCGCCAACGTCAAGATCAACGATAAGAGCCAGGCGTTCAACACGGCTCGTATCGAAGCCCTTGAGCTGCAAAACCTGCTGGAAGTGGCCGAAGCCACTGCGATCGCCGCCGAGGTTCGTAAAGAATCCCGTGGTGCCCACGCCCGTGAAGACTTTGAAGATCGCGACGACGAAAACTGGTTGTGCCACACCCTGTACTTCCCGGGTGACAAGCGCGTGACCAAGCGTGCCGTGAACTTCTCGCCGAAGACGGTGCCGACGTTTGAACCGAAGATTCGGACTTACTAAGGGTGGCTGCCATGTTGAAAGTCAGTGTTTACCGCTACAACCCTGATCAGGACGCCGCGCCGTTCATGCAGGAATTTCAGGTCGATACCGGTGGTAAAGACCTGATGGTGCTGGATGTACTGGCACTGATCAAAGAGCAGGACGAAGGTTTCTCCTATCGTCGCTCTTGCCGTGAGGGCGTTTGTGGCTCCGACGGCATGAACATCAACGGCAAAAACGGCCTGGCGTGCATCACGCCGCTGTCGGCTGTTGTTAAAGGTAACAAGCTGATCGTTCGTCCTCTGCCAGGTTTGCCGGTTATCCGTGACCTGGTGGTCGATATGAGCATCTTCTACAAGCAATACGAGAAAGTTAAGCCGTTCCTGCAGAACGACACGCCGGCTCCGGCCATCGAACGTCTGCAGTCCCCTGAAGAGCGTGAAAAGCTCGACGGTCTGTACGAGTGCATCCTGTGCGCTTGCTGCTCGACCTCGTGCCCGTCCTTCTGGTGGAACCCGGACAAGTTCCTGGGTCCAGCTGCCCTGCTGCAAGCGTACCGCTTCCTGGCAGACAGCCGTGACACCAAGACGTCCGAGCGTCTGGCTTCACTGGATGACCCGTTCAGCGTATTCCGCTGCCGCGGGATCATGAACTGCGTCAACGTATGTCCCAAAGGCCTGAACCCGACTAAGGCCATTGGTCACATCCGTAACATGCTGCTGCAAAGCGGCGTGTAAGCGACGTTGTAGCAAAGCAGGACCGTTGTGCCCGTAAATGCTACGGCGCAGGCTTCAACCGGCGCCGTAGTTTTAACTTGAGCAGCGACTTACAAAGCCGCAGCTCTTATTTTGAAGAAATGAGACAAGCAGGGGCATTCGGGTTGGTACCCGAACTATCAGCGTGATCCTAAGTGGCTTGTTTTGGTCGCTGCACTTGGCCTTTTGCAAGCAAACTCGGTGTTTTCGCCGGTGGTGTCCCCAAATCGAGGGTGACCAAGCATGCAAGAAAGCGTGATGCAGCGCATGTGGAACAGCGGCTATCTTTCAGGTGGTAACGCTGCCTATGTGGAAGAGCTTTATGAGCTCTACCTGCACGACCCTAACGCTGTGCCAGAAGAATGGCGCACCAAATTTCAGACGTTGTCTTCAGACGGCAACGCTGCCACCGATGTATCGCACGCAACAATTCGCGATCAATTTGTGCTGCTGGCAAAGAACCAGCGCCGCGCCCAACCGGTTTCCGCCGGTAGCGTGAGCAGCGAGCATGAGAAGAAGCAAGTTGAAGTATTGCGACTGATCCAGGCTTACCGGATGCGTGGCCACCAGGCGGCCCAGCTTGACCCGCTGGGGCTCTGGAAGCGTCCTGCACCTGCTGACCTGTCGATCAATCATTACGGCTTGACCAATGCCGATCTTGATACGACCTTCCGTGCCGGCGACCTGTTCATCGGCAAAGAGGAAGCGAGCCTACGCGAAATTCACGAAGCGTTGCAGCAGACATATTGCCGCACCATCGGCGCTGAGTTTACGCACATCACCGATTCCGAGCAGCGCCACTGGTTCCAGCATCGCCTGGAAGGTGTGCGTGGCCGTCCGGTTTTGTCCGCCGACGTGCGCAGCCACTTGCTGGAGCGCGTGACCGCGGCCGAAGGTCTCGAGAAATACCTGGGTACCAAATACCCGGGCACCAAGCGTTTCGGCCTGGAAGGCGGCGAAAGCCTGATTCCAATGCTCGACGAGTTGATCCAGCGTTCCGGTTCCTACGGCACCAAGGAAATCGTGATCGGCATGGCTCACCGTGGTCGCCTGAACGTGTTGGTCAACACCTTCGGCAAGAACCCGCGTGAACTGTTCGACGAGTTCGAAGGCAAGAAGAAGGTCGAACTGGGTTCCGGTGACGTCAAGTATCACCAGGGCTTCTCGTCCAACGTAATGACTACCGGCGGTGAAGTTCACCTGGCCATGGCCTTCAACCCGTCCCACCTGGAAATCGTTTCTCCGGTGGTCGAGGGTTCGGTGCGTGCTCGCCAGGATCGTCGTAACGATTCCACCGGTGAGAAGGTCCTGCCGATTTCCATCCACGGTGATGCGGCGTTCGCCGGTCAAGGCGTGGTCCTGGAAACGTTCCAGATGTCGCAGACTCGCGGCTTCAAGACCGGCGGTACGGTTCACATCGTCATCAACAACCAAGTCGGTTTCACCATCAGCAACCCGCTGGACGCGCGCTCTACCGAGTACGCGACCGACGTTGCCAAGATGATCCAGGCGCCGATCCTCCATGTGAATGGTGATGATCCGGAAGCCGTGTTGTTCGTGACCCAGCTCGCCATCGACTACCGCATGCAGTTCAAGCGTGACGTGGTCATCGACCTGGTTTGCTACCGCCGTCGCGGTCACAACGAAGCGGATGAGCCGAGCGGCACCCAGCCGTTGATGTACCAGCAGATCACCAAGCAGCGCACCACCCGTGAACTGTACGCCGACAGCCTGATTACGGCCGGCGTGGTTGACGATGCGCGTGTTCAGGCGAAAGTCGACGAATACCGCAACGCGCTGGACAACGGCCTGCATGTAGTGAAAAGCCTGGTTAAAGAACCGAACAAAGAGCTGTTCGTGGACTGGCGCCCGTACCTGGGCCACGCCTGGACGGCGCGTCACGACACCTCGTTCGACCTCAAGACCCTGCAGGAACTGTCCGCCAAGCTGCTGGAAATTCCAGATGGCTTCGTGGTGCAGCGCCAGGTTGCGAAGATCTACGAAGACCGTCAGAAGATGCAAGCCGGCGGCCTGCCGATCAACTGGGGTTACGCCGAAACCATGGCGTACGCGACCCTGGCGTTCGAAGGTCACCCGATCCGCATGACCGGCCAGGACATCGGCCGTGGTACGTTCTCGCACCGTCACGCGGTACTGCACAACCAGAAAGACGCGACCACCTACGTACCGCTGCAACACCTGTACGAAGGCCAGCCACGTTTCGACCTGTACGACTCGTTCCTGTCCGAAGAAGCCGTACTGGCGTTCGAATACGGCTACTCCACCACCACGCCAAATGCGCTGGTGATCTGGGAAGCCCAGTTCGGCGACTTCGCCAACGGTGCCCAGGTGGTTATCGACCAGTTCATCACCAGCGGTGAGCACAAGTGGGGCCGTCTGTGCGGTCTGACCATGTTGCTGCCACACGGTTATGAAGGTCAGGGTCCGGAGCACTCCTCGGCCCGTCTGGAGCGTTACCTGCAGCTGTGCGCCGAGCACAACATCCAGGTGTGCGTGCCGACTACCCCGGCCCAGATCTACCACTTGCTGCGTCGTCAGGTGATCCGCCCGCTGCGCAAGCCGCTGGTAGTGCTGACCCCGAAATCGCTGTTGCGTCACAAATTGGCCATCTCGACCCTGGAAGATCTGGCCGACGGTTCGTTCCAGACCGTGATTCCAGAAATCGACACCCTGGACGCTGCCAAGGTCACTCGCCTGGTCCTGTGCAGCGGCAAGGTTTACTACGACTTGCTGGAAAAACGCCGTGCCGAAGGCCGCGAAGACATCGCCATCGTGCGTATCGAGCAGCTTTACCCGTTCCCGGAAGACGACCTGATGGAGGCCATCGCGCCTTACACCAACCTCACCCACGCGGTGTGGTGCCAGGAAGAACCGATGAACCAGGGCGCGTGGTACAGCAGCCAGCATCATTTGCGTCGCAGTATCGGTAACCACAAAACAGGCCTGGGCCTGGAGTACGCCGGTCGTGATGCTTCTGCTGCACCTGCGTGTGGTTATGCGTCGATGCACGCCGAGCAGCAGGAAAAACTGCTGCAAGATGCTTTCACTGTTTAACGCCTTCGCGCTGACTGAAACCGAATTTTAAGGACCCACAGATAATGGCTATCGAAATCAAAGCCCCGTCATTCCCGGAATCGGTTGCCGATGGCACCGTTGCCACCTGGCACAAGAAACCAGGCGACGCTGTAAAGCGTGACGACCTGATCGTCGACATCGAGACCGACAAAGTCGTTCTGGAAGTGTTGGCCGAAGCTGACGGCGTGCTGGGCGCGATCGTGGCTGAAGAGGGCGCTACCGTCCTGTCGAACCAGATCCTGGGCTCGATCGAAGCGGGCGGCGCTGCTGCTCCTGCTCCGGCTGCCGCTGCTGCTCCAGCTGCCGCACCTGCCGCTGCCGCTCCGGCTGCAGGTGGTGAAGACCCGATCGCTGCACCGGCTGCGCGTCAGCTGGCTGAAGAAAACGGCATCAACCTGGCGTCCCTCAAGGGCACCGGCAAAGACGGCCGCGTAACCAAGGAAGACGTGGTTGCTGCTGTCGAAGCCAAGAAAAACGCTCCGGCTGCTGCACCGGCCAAGGCTGCAGCACCGGCTGCCGCTGCGCCTGTGTTCGCTGCTGGCGACCGCACCGAGAAGCGCGTACCGATGACCCGCGTGCGTGCCACCGTGGCCAAGCGTCTGGTTGAAGCGCAGTCGAACATGGCGATGCTGACCACCTTCAACGAAGTCGACATGACTGAAGTCATGGCCCTGCGTTCGAAGTACAAGGATCTGTTCGAGAAGTCCCACAATGGCGTGCGCCTGGGCTTCATGTCGTTCTTCGTGAAAGCGGCCACCGAAGCGCTGAAACGCTTCCCGGCAGTCAACGCTTCCATCGACGGCAGCGACATCGTTTACCACGGCTATGCAGACGTCGGCGTTGCCGTGTCCAGCGACCGTGGCCTGGTAGTACCGGTTCTGCGTAACGCCGAGCTGATGAGCCTGGCTGAAATCGAAGGCGGCATCGCCGGCTTCGGCAAGAAAGCCCGTGACGGCAAGCTGACCATCGACGAGATGACCGGCGGTACCTTCACCATCACCAACGGTGGTACCTTCGGTTCGATGATGTCGACCCCGATCGTCAACCCGCCGCAAGCTGCGATCCTGGGCATGCACAACATCATCCAGCGTCCGATGGCCATCAACGGCCAAGTCGTGATCCGCCCGATGATGTACCTGGCGCTGTCGTACGATCACCGCCTGATCGATGGTAAAGAAGCCGTGACTTTCCTGGTAACCATCAAGAACCTGCTGGAAGACCCGGCTCGTCTGCTGCTGGACATCTAAAGACGCAGCTGCAAGTTGCGAGCTACAAGCTGTAGGAAAAAGCAGCTTGGCTTGCAGCTTGTCGCTTGAAGCTTGTCGCTGAATAGAGGATCTATTTTCATGACACAGAAATTTGACGTTGTAGTGATTGGTGCCGGTCCTGGCGGCTACGTTGCCGCGATCAAGGCCGCACAACTGGGCCTCTCGACTGCTTGCATCGAAAAATACACCGACAAGGAAGGCAAACTGGCGCTGGGCGGTACTTGCCTGAACGTTGGTTGCATTCCTTCCAAGGCGCTGCTGGACAGCTCCTGGAAATTCCACGAAGCCCAAGACGGTTTCGCGATCCACGGCATCAACCATGCTGGCGTGACCATGGACGTGCCAGCAATGGTCGGCCGTAAAGCCAACATCGTTAAAGGCCTGACTTCCGGCGTTGCCACCCTGTTCAAGGCCAACGGCGTGACTTCCCTGCAAGGCCACGGCAAGCTGCTGGCCGGCAAGAAAGTTGAAATCACCAAGCCGGACGGCTCGGTTGAAGTCATCGAAGCCGAAAACGTGATCCTGGCACCAGGTTCGCGTCCAATCGACATTCCGCCTGCTCCTGTTGACCAGAACGTGATCGTTGATTCGACCGGCGCCCTGGAATTCCAAGCGGTTCCCAAGCGTCTGGGCGTGATCGGCGCTGGCGTAATCGGCCTGGAACTGGGTTCGGTATGGTCGCGCCTGGGTTCTGAAGTGACTGTGCTGGAAGCCCTGGACACGTTCCTGCTGGCTGCCGACACTGCAGTGTCCAAAGAAGCGCTGAAAACCCTGACCAAGCAAGGTCTGGATATCAAGCTGGGCGCCCGTGTTACCGGTTCCAAGGTCAACGGCGAAGAAGTCGTTGTGACCTACACCGATAAAGAAGGCGAGCAGACCATCACCTTCGACAAGCTGATCGTAGCCGTGGGTCGCCGTCCAGTGACCACCGACCTGCTGGCTTCCGACAGCGGCGTGAACATCGACGAGCGTGGTTTCATCCACGTTGACGATCATTGCGCTACTACCGTGCCAGGCGTGTATGCCATCGGCGACGTGGTTCGCGGCATGATGCTGGCGCACAAGGCTTCCGAAGAAGGCATCATGGTTGTCGAGCGCATCAAGGGTCATAAAACCCAGATGAACTACGACCTGATCCCATCGGTTATCTACACCCACCCGGAAATTGCATGGGTCGGCAAGAACGAACAGCAGTTGAAAGCTGAAGGCGTTGAAGTTAACGTCGGCACCTTCCCGTTTGCCGCTTCTGGCCGTGCCATGGCAGCTAACGACACCGGTGGTTTTGTCAAAGTCATCGCTGATGCCAAGACTGACCGCGTATTGGGCGTCCACGTGATTGGCCCGAGCGCTGCAGAACTGGTTCAGCAGGGCGCGATCGGTATGGAATTCGGCACCAGTGCCGAAGACCTGGGCATGATGGTCTTCTCCCATCCGACCCTGTCCGAAGCGTTGCACGAAGCAGCGTTGGCAGTGAATGGCGGCGCCATCCACATCGCCAACCGCAAGAAGCGCTAAGCGAGATAATAAGAAACCACGGCGGAGTTGCCCGTCGTGAGCCTTGCGCGCAAGACTCACCGCGGAATATCCGCTGGACGCAGCCTTGCACAGTTTTACGGGTCTTAAGCCTCGCAAATTGTGCAAGCAGCAGTCACAGGTGGTGCGGCACTCATAATGAGCGCAGCGCCGAATGCGCAGTACCTAACGAAGACGGTAAAAAGCATGAATCTTCACGAGTATCAGGGTAAGCAGCTGTTCGCTGAATACGGCCTGCCAGTATCCAAGGGTTACGCAGTAGACACCCCGGAAGCAGCAGCAGAAGCTTGCGACAAAATCGGTGGTACCGAATGGGTTGTCAAAGCCCAGGTCCACGCCGGTGGTCGCGGTAAAGCGGGCGGCGTCAAGCTGGTTCGCAGCAAAGAAGACGCCAAGGCCTTCGCACAGCAGTGGCTGGGCAAGCGTCTGGTGACTTACCAGACTGATGCCAATGGCCAACCAGTCACCAAGATCCTGGTTGAATCGTGCACTGATATCGCTAAAGAGCTGTACCTGGGCGCTGTCGTTGACCGTTCGAGCCGTCGCATCGTGTTCATGGCTTCCACCGAAGGTGGCGTGGACATTGAGAAGATCGCCGAAGAAACCCCAGAAAAAATTCTGAAAGCCACTATCGATCCACTGGTTGGCGCTCAGCCATTCCAGGGTCGCGAGCTGGCTTTCCAGCTGGGCCTGGAAGGCAAGCAAGTTGCCCAGTTCGCCAAGATCTTCGTAGGTCTGGCCAAACTGTTCCAGGATCACGATCTGGCCCTGCTGGAAGTGAACCCGCTGGTGATCAAGGCTGACGGCGATCTGCACTGCCTCGACGCCAAGATCAACATCGACGCCAACGCCATGTACCGTCAGCCTAAGCTGAAGACTTTCCACGATCCGTCGCAAGACGATCCGCGCGAAGCGCACGCTGCCAAGTTCGAACTGAACTACGTAGCCCTGGAAGGTAACATCGGTTGCATGGTCAACGGTGCTGGCCTGGCCATGGGTACCATGGACATCGTCAACCTGCATGGCGGCAAACCAGCCAACTTCCTCGACGTGGGCGGCGGTGCTACCAAAGAACGCGTTACCGAAGCGTTCAAGATCATCCTGTCCGACTCCAACGTCGCAGCAGTATTGGTCAACATCTTCGGCGGCATCGTTCGTTGCGACATGATTGCCGAAGGCATCATCGGTGCAGTGAAAGAAGTTGGCGTTAAAATCCCGGTTGTTGTTCGCCTTGAAGGTAACAACGCTGAACTGGGCGCTAAAGTACTGGCAGAAAGCGGTTTGAACATCATCGCGGCTACCAGCCTGACCGACGCTGCTCAACAAGTTGTCAAAGCTGCGGAGGGCAAATAATGAGCGTCCTGATCAATAAAGACACCAAAGTTATCTGCCAGGGTATTACCGGTTCGCAAGGTAGTTTCCACACCCAGCAAGCCATCGAATACGGCACCAAGATGGTTGGCGGCGTAACGCCGGGCAAAGGCGGCACCGAGCACCTGGGCCTGCCAGTGTTCAACACCGTGAAAGACGCTGTAGCTGCCACTGGCGCCACCGCCAGTGTGATCTACGTTCCAGCTCCTTTCTGCAAGGACTCGATCCTGGAAGCGGCATTCGGCGGCATCAAGCTGATCGTTTGCATCACCGAAGGCATTCCTACCCTGGACATGCTGGACGCTAAAGTTAAGTGCGACGAGCTGGGCGTAGTCCTGATCGGCCCTAACTGCCCAGGCGTGATCACCCCAGGCGAATGCAAGATCGGCATCATGCCAGGTCACATTCACTTGCCAGGCAAAGTCGGTATCGTTTCGCGTTCCGGCACCCTGACCTACGAAGCTGTCAAGCAGACTACTGACGCCGGTTTCGGTCAGTCGACTTGTGTCGGCATCGGCGGTGACCCGATCCCAGGTTCGAACTTCATCGACATCCTGAAACTGTTCCAGGAAGACCCGAAGACCGAAGCGATCGTGATGATCGGTGAGATCGGCGGTTCGGCTGAAGAAGAAGCGGCTGCCTACATCAAGGCACACGTGACCAAGCCGGTTGTTTCCTACATCGCTGGTGTGACTGCCCCTGCAGGCAAGCGCATGGGCCATGCTGGCGCAATCATCTCTGGCGGCAAGGGCACAGCAGACGAGAAGTTTGCTGCCCTGGAAGACGCAGGCGTTAAAACCGTG
Organism: Pseudomonas edaphica; assembly: GCF_005863185.1. Taxonomy (GTDB): domain Bacteria; phylum Pseudomonadota; class Gammaproteobacteria; order Pseudomonadales; family Pseudomonadaceae; genus Aquipseudomonas; species Aquipseudomonas edaphica. The sequence goes on along the minus strand of NZ_VBVZ01000078.1, from coordinate 235 downwards.
CGTTCGCTGGCAGACATCGGCAAGGCTTTGTCCGAGCTGACCGGTTGGGCTGTCAAGTAAGCCTCGCGCTTAGCTGACGCTTCACCACACAAAGGCCACCTTCGGGTGGCCTTTGTGCATTCTGGATTTGCCCATTTTTTGGCAGATTTACTCGGTCAAATGTGGGAGCTGGCTTGCCTGCGATAGCAGTGTGTCAGCCAACACATTTGGCACAGACAGATCGCTATCGCAGGCA
>NZ_VBVZ01000789.1 GCF_005863185.1 Pseudomonas edaphica | reverse complement strand
AGTCGCCTGCATCGCAGGCAAGCCAGCTCCCACACAAGCCAGCTCCCACATTTAAAATCAGTGCTTGCTCTGATCCTGCGGCATGGCCAGCAGCTGTTTTTCCTGGTTCCAGTCGAACGGTTCATCGTTCTGTTCGGCTTCAAAGCGACGTTCTTCCAGGGCCTGGTACAGGTCCAGTTCTTCATCGGGCATGAAGTGCAGGCAATCACCGCCGAAGAACCACAGCAGGTCGCGTGGCACAAGGTGGGCGATTTGCGGGTAACGCAGGATGACCTGGCTCATCAGGTCCTGGCCCAGGTACTGGCTCTCGATCGGGTCGATCGGCAGCAGGGCGCGCAATTCGTCGAAGCGCTCCAGGAACAGGGTGTGGCTTTCCTCGGGCACCTGTTCGGCTTCGCCGACGGCAACCAGGATGCTGCGCAAGTGGTCGAGCAAGACGAGATGATCGGCAACGACGTTGGACACGAGATAAGTCCTCTAAAGCAAAAACGGGCGCGAGAGTATATGCCTCTCGCGCCCGTATTTATATGACCTTAGCTTTATAGGGTGTGAGCGGTCAGCGCACTTTACCCTCAGCCTGGGTCAGCTCTTCCTTGCTGAAATCATCCACATCGATCACCTTGCGGCGCGCGGCTTCGGCGTCGCGCAGGGTTTGCGCTTCGGCCGGTTGCAATACGCCCGCGTGCAGCGCCGCGTCGATGGCATGCTCGCCGGCGGCCGGTTTGACCTGGCCGCTTTTGAGCGCGGTGTGGAGTTTTTTCTGCAAGGGGTGGCTGGCACCCAGCAGGTCGTAGGCATGTTGCAGGGCACCCACCGGGTCTTCTGCCGATTGCGGGCGATAGCAACCCGCCAGCAACTCTTCCAGGGTCGGGTCGCCTTTGGCACGGCCAATCACCGCAGCCACTTCGGCGTCCAAAGCATCGGACGGCCCGGTGTGACGACGGCCGAACGGGAACACGATCACCCGCAGCAGGCAACCGAGGACCCTGTTCGGGAAGTTGCTCAGCAGCTCATCCAGGGCACGCTCCGACTCACCGAGGCTTTCTTCCATGGCCCAGGCAAACAGCGGCTCCAGGTGATCCGGCGAATCCAGGTCGTGATAACGCTTGAGCGCAGCCGAGGCCAGGTACATATGGCTCAGCACATCACCCAGGCGCGCCGACAGGCGTTCGCGGCGTTTCAGCTCGCCGCCGAGCAACATCATGCTCAAGTCGGCGAGCAGGGCGAATGCTGCGGCCTGACGGTTCAATGCACGGAAATAACCCTGGCTCAAACGGTTGCCCGGGGCTTTTTCAAAGTGCCCGATGCCGAGGTTCAGCACCAACGTGCTGGCGGCGTTACTCACGGCAAATCCGATATGTTGCATCAGCAGGCCGTCAAATTCCTTGAGCGCCTGGTCATGGTCTTCACGACCGGCCAGGGCCATTTCCTTAAGCACGAACGGGTGGCAGCGGATCGCGCCCTGGCCAAAGATCATCAGGTTGCGCGAGAGGATGTTCGCGCCTTCCACTGTGATGAAGATCGGCGCGCCTTGCCAGTTGCGGCCCAGGTAGTTGTTAGGCCCCATGATGATGCCCTTGCCGCCGTGCACATCCATGGCGTGGCTGATGCACTCGCGACCGCGCTCGGTGAGGTGGTACTTGAGAATCGCCGACAACACCGAAGGCTTTTCGCCCAGGTCGACCGCGTTGGCGGTGAGCATGCGCGCGCTGTCCATCAGCCAGGCGTTGCCGCCAATGCGCGCCAGGGCTTCCTGGATACCTTCAAAGGCCGACAGCGGCACGTTGAATTGCTCGCGCACTTGAGCGTATTGGCCGGTCACCAAACTGGTGAACTTGGCCGCGCCGGTACCGACCGCAGGCAGGGAGATCGAACGGCCGACCGACAGGCAGTTCATCAGCATCATCCAGCCCTTGCCGAGCATTTCCTGGCCACCGATAAGGAATTCCAGGGGGATGAACACGTCCTTGCCGGAGTTGGGGCCGTTCATAAAGGCGGCGCCCAACGGCAGGTGGCGACGGCCGATTTCCACGCCGGGCGTGTCGGTGGGGATCAGCGCCAGGCTGATGCCCAGGTCTTCTTCCTCACCCAACAAGTGGTCCGGGTCATGGGCCTTGAAGGCCAGGCCGAGGAGGGTCGCGACCGGGCCGAGGGTGATATAGCGTTTTTCCCAGTTCAGGCGCAGACCGAGGGTTTCCTTGCCTTCCCATTCACCTTTGCAGATCACGCCGGTGTCGGGCATGGCGCCGGCGTCGGAGCCGGCCAGTGGGCCGGTGAGGGCGAAGCAGGGGATATCGTCGCCACGGGCCAGGCGTGGCAGGTAGTGGTTGCGTTGTTCGTCGGTGCCGTAATGCAGCAGCAGCTCGGCCGGGCCGAGGGAGTTAGGCACCATCACGGTGGAGGCGAGGTCGCCGCTGCGGGTGGCGAGTTTCATCGCGACCTGGGAGTGGG
>NZ_VBVZ01000788.1 GCF_005863185.1 Pseudomonas edaphica | reverse complement strand
GGCCAAAAGCGCCGGACTGGCCATTCTCTACGGTTACCCGGAGCGGGCTGAGGACGGGCAGATCTACAACGCCGTGCAGTTGATCGATGCCCACGGCCAGCGCCTGTGCAACTACCGCAAGACTCATCTGTTTGGCGACCTGGACCACTCGATGTTCAGCGCCGGGGAAGATGATTTCCCGCTGGTGGAGCTTAACGGCTGGAAGCTCGGGTTTTTGATCTGCTACGACCTGGAGTTCCCGGAAAACACCCGACGCCTGGCCCTGGCCGGCGCCGAGGTAATCCTGGTGCCGACGGCCAATATGGTGCCGTTCGACTTTGTTGCCGACGTGACCGTGCGGGCGCGGGCCTTTGAAAACCAGTGCTATGTGGCCTACGCCAACTACTGCGGGCACGAAGGCGAGATTCAGTACTGCGGGCAAAGCAGTATTGCTGCGCCCAATGGCCAGCGAATCGCCCAGGCGGGGCTGGATGAATCGTTGATCGTCGGTACGCTGGATCGCCAGTCGATCCTGGATGCCCGCGCTGCCAATCACTACCTGCAAGACCGTCGCCCAGAGCTGTACGGCGCGCTGCACAAGCCCTGAGCCAGACGGTTTGTTAGCATAGGCACATCCTACGTTTCGGAAGTGCCCATGCCTGCGCCGGCCCACCCTCATCACCTTGACTTGACCCTGGCCAACGGCCTGCGGGTTTCCTTGCGCCATGCGCCACGCTTGAAGCGTTGCGCCGCGATGTTGCGCGTGGCCGCCGGCAGCCATGACGTGCCACTCGCGTGGCCGGGCTTGGCGCATTTTCTTGAGCATTTGCTGTTTCTCGGCACTGCGCGTTTTCCCACAAGCGAAGGCTTGATGGCCTACGTGCAGCGCCAGGGTGGGCAGGTCAACGCCAGCACCCGCGAGCGCACCACGGACTTTTTCTTTGAATTGCCGGTGCCAACCTTTGCCGATGGGCTGGAGCGGCTGGCGGATATGCTCACCCATCCGCGCCTGACGATTGAAGACCAACTGCGTGAGCGCGAAGTGCTGCAAGCGGAGTTTGTGGCCTGGTCCCAGGATGCCAAGGCGCAGCAGCAGGTTGCGCTGCTGGAAGGCTTGGCGGCGGACCATCCGCTGCGCGGTTTTCATGCCGGTAATCGGGATAGCCTGCCGGTTGAGCGTGAGGCGTTTCAGCAGGCATTGAAGGAATTCCATACCAGGTTCTATCAGAGCGGGCAGATGACATTAAACCTTGCCGGCCCGCAACCATTGGAAGAACTGCAAGCGTTGGCCCAGCGTTTCAGCGACGAATTGGCCACTGGCCCTCAGCACCCACAGGCTGCGCCGCCTGCGCTGATGCTCGGCCACGCCCAGGGCTTTCAATACATCGCCGATAACCACCTGCACCATGTCATCACCTGTGACGCGCCTCGCCAAGCCCTGGCGTTTCTCTGCACCTGGCTCAATGCTACGGCGCCGGGTGGTTTACTGGCTGAGCTGAAAGCGCGAAAACTGGCCAATGCCATGCAGGCGACCGTGCTTTATGCGTTTGCCGGGCAAGCCGTATTGGATATCGACTTTACCCTCGATACTCAAGACGATTCGGCTACGCAAATCGAAGCGTTGCTGCACGACTGGCTGAGCTTTTTCGCACACAGCGATTGGACACCTTTACGCGAAGAGTTCGCCTTGCTGAACGCTCGCCAGCAACAGACCCAAAGTGCCTTGGCATGGGTGCGAAACGAAAGTGAAGACCTGTCGGAACAGGGCGTCGTCGCACTCAAAAAACTGCTGGATTCACTGCACCTCAAACCGGCCAGACAGGCTTGGCAGTTGCCGCCGAACAACCCATTCCTGCTTCCGCCGGCCAAAGAACAACGCGCCGGGCTGATCCGCGGCCAGACCAGCGCCCATCGTGGTTTGCGCACCTTCGCGCAAGACCGCTCCCGGGGCCGTCGTGAGGTGTCGGCGCTGACATTCAGCCAGGCATTGGCGGATGACACCGATGAAGGCGCGCTGTATCTGCAATGGCAGTTTGATAACTCCGCGCCCGTGGGGTTGGAAAATACATTACAGCCATTGCGCGAGAATGCCCGGCAGGCCGGAGTTGAGTTGTCTTTCGAAACGATCGGCAATGATTTCCTGGTGAAAATGGTCGGTCTTCATCAGCCCATGCCGGCTGTTCTGGACGTATTGGCGCAAAGCTTAAGCCTGCCACAAGACGCCGCACCCGCCGCGACACCGATGATCGCCATCCGAGCGTTGCTCAAGGCGCTGCCCGTTTGCTGCACCGACACTCACTCCGGGCCAGCTTCATGGGCGACGGCTCGATGGCATGGGCTCGGCTTTGGATTGCCGGCCGCTTGTGAAGCCGCGATCAAAATCGCCGCAGCGCGGCTGCCTGGGCAGGCGGCAAGCATTGAACACACGCCGCCAACCCTCGACGGCCGGAAGCTCTGGCACACGATCAAAAC
>NZ_VBVZ01000787.1 GCF_005863185.1 Pseudomonas edaphica | reverse complement strand
CTATTGAGCTGAACCACCGCTATCGCAGGCAAGCCAGCTCCCACTTTTGATCCTTGTCAGTCTCAAAAAAGAGACAATCTCAAGAATTGCATCCGCACAAAATAATAATATCTATATATTTCAACAACTTAGTCAATTGGCACACATCTCGCTATAGCCCCTCTCCAACGCACCACCCCCACAAAAATAACAATTCGATCTGGAGACACACCATGAGTGTGATCATTGCCCTGGCAGCCCTCGCGCTGCTGATGCTGGCTGCCTACCGTGGCTACAGCGTGATCCTGTTTGCCCCTATCGCCGCCCTCGGCGCCGTGCTGCTCACCGACCCGTCCGCCGTCGCCCCCGCGTTTACCGGGGTGTTCATGGAGAAAATGGTCGGCTTTATCAAACTGTATTTCCCGGTGTTCCTGCTCGGCGCGGTGTTCGGCAAGCTGATCGAGCTGTCGGGCTTTTCGCGCTCGATTGTGGCCGCCGCCATCCGCTTGCTTGGCACGCGCCAGGCGATGCTGGTGATTGTGCTGGTCTGCGCCCTGCTCACCTACGGCGGCGTGTCGCTGTTTGTGGTGGTGTTTGCGGTGTACCCGTTTGCGGCGGAGATGTTCCGCCAGAGCAACATTCCCAAGCGCCTGATCCCGGCGACCATCGCCCTCGGTGCGTTTTCGTTCACCATGGACGCCCTGCCCGGCACGCCGCAGATCCAGAACATCATCCCCAGCACCTTTTTCAACACCACCGCCTGGGCGGCGCCGTGGCTGGGTTTGATCGGCACGGTCTTCGTGTTCTGCACCGGCATGCTCTACCTGGCGCGCCAGCGCAACAAGGCACAACGTGCCGGTGAAGGTTATGGCACCGAGCTGCGCAACGAGCCGGAAACCGCCGACAACCTGGCGCTGCCCAACCCGTGGGTCGCGCTGTCGCCGCTGATTCTGGTGGGCGTGATGAACCTGCTGTTCACCCACTGGATCCCGCAGTGGTACGGCAAGACCCACAGCCTCAGCCTGCCGGGCATGAGCGCGCCGGTGACCACCGACATCGCCAAGCTCACGGCGATTTGGGCGGTGCAGGCGGCGTTGCTGGTGGGCATCGTCATGGTGCTGGTGTTCGGCTGGTCGGCGATCAAAAGCAAACTCGCCGAAGGCAGTAAAAGCGCGGTCAGCGGCGCGCTGCTGGCGGCCATGAACACCGCCTCGGAATACGGCTTTGGCGCGGTGATCGCCTCGCTGCCGGGCTTTCTGGTGCTGGCGGACTGGCTCAAGGGCATCCCCAACCCGCTGGTCAACGAAGCGATTACCGTGACCCTGCTGGCCGGTATCACCGGCTCTGCCTCCGGCGGCATGAGCATCGCCTTGGCGGCCATGTCCGAGAGCTTTATTTCGGCGGCCCATGCGGCCAATATCCCCCTTGAAGTGCTGCACCGGGTTGCGGCCATGGCCAGTGGCGGCATGGACACCCTGCCCCATAACGGCGCGGTCATCACCCTGCTCGCGGTCACCGGGTTGACCCACCGCGAAGCCTACAAGGACATTTTCGGCATCACGATCATCAAGACCCTCGCGGTGTTCGTGGTGATCGGTACTTTCTACGCCACCGGCATTGTGTGAGGTTTTCATGACGACTTTGAATGGCAAGACCGCCCTTGTTACCGGCTCCACCAGCGGCATCGGCTTGGGCATCGCGCTGAGCCTGGCCAAGGCCGGTGCCAACCTGATCCTCAACGGCTTCGGCGACGCCAGCGCGGTGATCGCCCAGGTGCAGGCGTTCGGCGGCAAGGTCGGGCATCACCCGGCGGACGTCAGCGACCCGGCGCAAATTACCGACATGTTTGCCTACGCCGAGCGCGAGTTCGGCGGCGTCGACATTCTGGTCAACAACGCCGGTATTCAGCACGTGGCGGCCGTGGAAGACTTCCCGGTGGAGCGCTGGGATTCGATCATCGCCATTAACCTGTCGTCGGTGTTCCACAGCACGCGTTTGAGTTTGCCGGGCATGAAGGCCAAGGGCTGGGGGCGCATCGTCAATATCGCGTCGGTGCACGGCTTGGTCGGCTCGGTGGGCAAGGCGGCCTACGTGGCGGCTAAACACGGGGTCATCGGCCTGACCAAGGTGGTGGGCCTGGAGACCGCCACCGGTAACGTCACCTGCAATGCCATCTGCCCAGGCTGGGTGTTGACGCCGCTGGTGCAAAAGCAGATTGATGATCGCGCGGCCAAGGGCGTTGATCCGCAGCAGGCGCAGCATGATTTGCTGGCCGAGAAACAGCCGTCGCTGGAGTTTGTGACGCCGCCACAGCTGGGTGAGTTGGTGTTGTTCCTGTGCAGTGAAGCTGGCGCCCAAGTGCGCGGCGCCGCGTGGAATATCGATGGCGGCTGGCTGGCCCAGTAAATCAGGCACTGAAGATCACATGTGGGAGCTGGCTTGCCTGCGATAGCGGTGGGTCAGTAACCAATGAGC
>NZ_VBVZ01000786.1 GCF_005863185.1 Pseudomonas edaphica | reverse complement strand
GCGATCAGGATTCGGTGGGTGCCAGAATTACCGTGGTCGCCGAAGGCGTCAAACCGGGCCTGGGCGAGCCGATCTTCGACCGCCTCGACGCCGAGCTGGCCCACGCGCTGATGAGCATCAATGCGGTCAAGGGCGTGGAAATCGGCGCCGGTTTTGCCTGTGTCGCCCAGCGCGGCACCGAGCATCGCGATGAAATGACGCCGCAAGGTTTCCTCAGCAATAACGCGGGCGGCATCCTCGGCGGTATTTCCTCCGGCCAGCCGATTGTTGCGCACCTGGCGCTCAAGGCCACGTCGAGCATCACCACGCCGGGCCGTTCGATCGATGTGCATGGCAACCCGGTGGACGTGATCACCAAGGGCCGCCACGACCCGTGCGTGGGCATCCGCGCCACGCCGATTGCCGAGGCGATGATGGCCATCGTGTTGATGGACCACCTGCTGCGCAACCGTGGGCAAAACGCCGATGTGCAGGTGAGTACGCCGGTGTTGGGCCAGCTGTGACGGTGTGTGGCGAGCGAGCTTGCTGTGGCGAGGGAGCTTGCTCCCGCTGGGCTGCGCAGCAGCCCCCCACAATATGACGCAAAGCCTCCCATACTGGCGCCTCTCCAGCTTCTACCTCTTCTACTTCGCCCTGCTCGGGGCGACGGCGCCGTTCCTGGCGCTGTACTTCGACCACCTGGGGTTCTCCAGCGCGCGTATCGGCGAGCTGGTGGCCATCCCCATGCTGATGCGCTGCGTGGCGCCCAACCTGTGGGGCTGGCTCGGCGACTACACCGGCCGGCGCCTGGCCATCGTGCGTTTTGGCGCGGTGTGTACCCTGGCGAGTTTCTCGCTGATCTTCTTCAGCAAAACCTACGCCTGGCTGGCCCTGGTGATGGCACTGCATGCGTTCTTCTGGCACGCGGTGTTGCCGCAGTTTGAAGTGATCACGCTTGCGCACCTGCAAAAGCAAACCGCGCGCTACAGCCAGATCCGCCTGTGGGGCTCCATCGGTTTTATCCTCACCGTGGTGATCATGGGCCGCCTGTTCGACGGGCTGAGCCTGGACATTTACCCGGTGGTGGTCGTGGTGATCATGGCCGGCATTATTGGCGCCAGCCTGTGGGTGCCGAACGCGCAGCCCGCCGTCCAGGGCAATCGCCTGGCCTGTGACGGTTTCCTCAAGCAATTGCGCAGCCCCGGCGTACTGGCGTTTTATGCCTGCGTGGCCTTGATGCAAATGAGCCATGGCCCGTATTACACGTTCCTGACCCTGCACCTTGAACATTTGGGTTATAGCCGTGGCGTGATCGGCATGCTGTGGGCGCTGGGTGTGGTCGCGGAGGTGCTGATGTTCCTGGCCATGAGCCGGATCCTGACGCGTTTTTCGGTGCGGCGGGTGCTGCTGGCCAGTTTCGTGTTGGCGGCTATCCGCTGGTTGCTGCTGGGGTCATTCGCTGAAATCTTCTGGGTATTGCTGCTGGCGCAAGTGCTGCACGCCGCCACGTTCGCCAGCTTTCATGCGGCCGCCATCGCCTTTGTACAACGCAGTTTCGGCGCCAGACAACAAGGCCAGGGCCAGGCGCTGTATGCCGCGCTGGCCGGCACCGGGGGCGCGTTGGGCGCCCTTTACGCCGGCTACAGCTGGAACCTGTTGGGGCCGACCCTGACCTTCAGCATCGCCAGCGTCGCCGCCCTGGCCGCCGCCATTATCATTGGCCTTCGATTGCAAGAACCGACTACAGGAACCGAGCAATGAGTTATGTCGCTGTTTACGCTGCCGCCACACCGGATACCCCGAACAAGGTCCTGACCCATTTCGACGATATCGTCTCGACGCTGGCCGACCACGGTGTGCGTTTTGCGCGCTGGCAGCCGGCGCCGATTGAGAAGGGCGCCAGCGACGCAGACATGATCGCCGCGTACCAGCCGCAGATCGACGCCCTTGGCTACGCCGCCGTGGAGGTGCTTAGGGCGGCGGGCGATCTGGCACAGAACATTGAACTGCGTGCGCAATTCCTCAGTGAACGCCGCTACAGCGAAGACGAAGTGCGTTTCTTCGTCGCAGGCCAAGGCCTGTTCAACGTGCACGTGGGCGACTATGTGTATGCCGTACGTTGTGAGAAAAATGACCTGCTGGTGATTCCGGCCGGCGTGCCGCATTGGTTTGACATGGGCGAGAACCCGCACTTTGTCACCTTGCGTTTGTTCAACACAGCTAAAGGCTGTGAGCCTCAACTCACCGGCGATGCTATTGCCGATGGCTTCCCGGGCTTGGACGACTAAGCACAGATATTTAAATGTTCAACCCAGGCAAGTTGGAAGTTGTTGTGGGAATAAGCCTGATTATCTGTAAGGCGTAGCTGTTTCTGCTGCGCCCTGTGCTTTCAATCCATTCGTTATGTAACTCTCTGCAGACTCGATGTTTATATCACCTGTCAATAGCAGGAATCCGAAAGGTGATAGGGCATCCACTACAAAAGGAG
>NZ_VBVZ01000785.1 GCF_005863185.1 Pseudomonas edaphica | reverse complement strand
CGTTTGTGGTGGTGTTGGTTGCGCCACAGAACCAGGCACCCGGCTGGGTGATCCAGGCCAGCCATGACCAGCAGATCCAACTGATTCCGTTGGGGATGATGGAGGTTCCGAGCGACAAAGCCCTGCAATTCTGGACCAAGGGCGATGGCTGGCAGGCTCCGGTGTCATTGGGGCTGGTCAAGCCTGGGCAAACGCTCTCGGTGCCGCTGGACAAGCTGCCGCCGCTCACGCCCAACCAGCTGTTCGAGCTGACCCTGGAAGACCCTCACGGTTCACCGACCGGCAAGCCGACCGGGCCGATCCAGGCCATCGGCCGCGCGGTCAAAGTGCTCTGATCAGCCTGCGCTGGGCAACCACACCCTGAACCGTGCCCCGCCCAGGGGCGAGGCCAGGGCCGTCAATGTGCCGCCCTGGGCTTCCATGGCGCGCCGGCTGATCGCCAGGCCAAGGCCAAAGCCGCCAGTGGCGCGGTCGCGGCTGCGGTCCAGGCGATAGAAGGGTTCGAAGATACGCTCGCGCTGTTCCACGGGAATGCCAATGCCGTCATCGTCCACCCATATTTCACAGCCATCGGCACACACCTTGACCCCAACCTGAATGCGCTTGTCGCAATAGCGCGTGGCATTGCGCAACAGGTTCTGCAATGCCCGGGCCGTGAGGCGCGGGTCGAGGCTGAAACGCTCCACCGCGCAGTCAAGCGCCACGTCGATGACGATCTCGGGGTTTTCCAGTTCGTCATCGACGCTGCCCAGCACGCTGTCGATAAACTCGTCGAGCACCACGTCCACCCGCTCCGGCAACTGCGCCGGGTTTTGCAGGCGGCTGTAGGAAAGCAATTCCAGCACCAACTCGTCCAGTTCGCGTATATGCGCCACCAGGCTTTGCAGGCGCTCGCGGCTGGCCTGGGGCAAGTCTTCGGACAGCGCCAGGGCCAGGCCGAAGTCCAGGCGCGTCAGCGGCGTGCGCAGTTCATGGGACACCGCGTTGAGCAAGTCGCGCTGCTGGTTGAGCAGGCCTTCGATGTCGTCGGCCATGGTGTCGAACACCGACGCCAGGCTGCCGATGTTGGAGCTGGCGGGAATCTGTGTGCGCTCACTGAGGTTGCCCCGGCCCAATTGCGCGGCGGTGCTTTTCAGGCGCTCCAGGTCACGCCAGTGCGGGCGCAGCCAGAACAGCAGGCAGGCGAGCAAGGCCGCGCCAATCAGCACGTTCATCGACCAGTACAGCAGGTTCATGTCCAGCGGGTCCGGGGGGATGCTCAGTTTCACCGCAAACTGCTGGTTGATCGGCGAACTGATGTCTTCCATCCAGCCCCACTCGCCCAGGCGGATCACCGGCTTGCCGTGCTCCAGCAGTTGCTCCTCCTCGGGGGTATAGCTGGCGTCCTGGCGCAGCAGCAACTTGACTTGCAGCGGCGCGAAATCCCGGTTCAGTTGCTCGGTCACGTGCGACCAATGCTCCACCGGCGCACGCAGATACTGCTTGACGATAAGCTTTTGCAGGCCACGGGTCTGCTCGATGTTGTAGTCCATGTAGCGGTGTTCAAACAGCTGGATCACCAACTTGGGAATCAGGAATATCGCGGCACTGAAGGTAATGATGGTGACCAGGTAGAGGCGCAGCAGTACACGAAACATGGATCAGCATTCCCACTCGGAACGGCTGAACAGGTAGCCCTTGCCCCATACGGTCTTGATCTTGCGCGCTTCGCCTGCGTGGTCGTCGAACTTGCGGCGCAGCTTGGAGATGGCCACGTCCACCGAACGGTCGGTGCCGTTGAACTCGATACCGCGCAAACGCTGCAGGATCTGGTCGCGGCTGAGCACTTCACCGGCGTGCCGGGCCAGCACCACCAGCAGGTTGTACTCGCCGCTGGACAGCTCCACCGCCTGCTCGCGCCAGGTCACGGTGCGCTCCGACAGGTCGATGCACAGGTTGCCCATGACGATCTGGTCGTTGGCCACCTGTGGCTCGGACAAACTGCTGCGGCGCAGCAAGGTGCGTACACGGGCGAGCAGCACACGTGGCTCGCAAGGCTTGGTGACATAATCGTCGGCGCCCATCTACAGGCCCAGCACATGATCGTGGCTGTCATCGCGGGCGGTGAGCATCAGAATCGGCAGGCCCGCCGAGTCGGCACGCAGCAGGCGGCACACCTGCAAGCCGTCGAGACCGGGCAGCATCAGGTCGAGGATCACCAGGTCCGGCGGGTTAAGGCGCGCCCGTTCACGCACATGGTCGCCACGGCTGAGCACATTGACGTGGTAGCCATTGCGTTCCAGGTAGCTGGCAATCAGCTCGGAGAGTGCGGCGTCGTCTTCCACCAGGAGGATGTTGGGCATGGTGTTTCCAAATAATACAGTTTGTCGGCGGTATACAGACCCTTGTGGGAGCGGGCCTGTGTGGGAGCTGGCTTGTGTGGGAGCTGGCTTGCCTGCGATAGCATCGCCTCGTTCTCTATGAAAGAC
>NZ_VBVZ01000784.1 GCF_005863185.1 Pseudomonas edaphica | reverse complement strand
GCGGCGAAGGTAAAGGCGAGGAGGTTATCGGTAATGGACATGGGCCGATGGCTCAAAGTGTGGTGGGTGGACGTTAGCACCGATCGGCAGCCGATTCGCAAAACCCTGAGACTTCCCGGCGAAAATCTTCATAATGGCGGCCAATTTGTTTAGCTCGTTATTCTGGTGTGCCCGCATGGAAATTAAGGTCAACTTTCTCGACAACCTTCGGCTTGAAGCCAAGTTCGATGACTTCACGGTGATTGCCGACCAGCCGATTCGCTACAAAGGCGACGGTTCGGCCCCGGGTCCGTTCGATTACTTCCTGGCTTCGTCGGCGTTGTGCGCGGCGTACTTTGTGAAGCTGTACTGCGCAACACGCAATATTCCCACCGAGAATATTCGCCTGTCACAGAACAACATCGTTGATCCGGAAAACCGCTACAACCAGATCTTCAAGATCCAGGTCGAGTTGCCAGCGGACATCTCCGACAAGGACCGCCAGGGCATCCTGCGTTCAATCGACCGCTGCACCGTGAAGAAAGTCGTGCAGGCCGGGCCGGAATTTGTGATCGAGGAAGTGGAAAACCTCGACGCGGATGCGCAGGCATTGTTGATGCCCAATTCCACCTCCGAGGCGGGCACCTACATCGCCGGCAAGGACCTGCCGCTGGAGCAGACCATCGCCAACATGTCCGGCATTCTCGCCGGCCTGGGCATGAAGATTGAAATCGCCTCGTGGCGCAATATCGTGCCCAACGTGTGGTCGTTGCATATCCGCGACGCACACTCGCCGATGTGTTTCACCAACGGCAAGGGCGCAACCAAGGAAGGCGCATTGGCGTCTGCCCTGGGCGAGTTTATCGAGCGGCTGAACTGCAACTTCTTCTACAACGACCAGTTCTGGGGTGAGGAGCTGGCCAACGCGCCGTTCGTGCATTACCCGGACGAACGCTGGTTCCAGCCTGGGCCCAAGGACGAGCTGCCGAGTGAAATCCTCGACGCCTACTGCCTGAAGGTCTACAACCGTGAGGGCGAGCTGCGTGGCTCGCACCTGTTCGACACCAACTCGGGCAATGAAGAACGCGGGATTGTTGCGCTGCCGTTCGTGCGCCAGTCCGACGGCGAAGTGGTGTATTTCCCGTCCAACCTGATCGAAAACCTCTACCTCAGCAACGGCATGAGCGCGGGCAATACCTTGGCTGAAGCCCAGGTGCAGTGCCTGTCGGAGATTTTCGAGCGCGCCGTGAAGCGCGAAATCATTGAAGGCGAGTTCGCCTTGCCGGACGTGCCCGCAGAAGTGTTGGCCAAATACCCCGGCATTGTCGCGGGTATCGAAGGCCTGGAGGCCCAGGGCTTCCCGGTACTGGTCAAGGACGCATCCCTGGGCGGCGAGTTCCCAGTGATGTGCGTCACCCTGATGAACCCGCGCACCGGCGGCGTATTCGCCTCGTTCGGCGCACACCCAAGCATGGAAGTGGCGCTGGAACGCAGCCTCACCGAACTGCTCCAGGGCCGCAGTTTTGAAGGTTTGAATGACCTGCCGCAGCCGACCTTTGAAGGCCAGGCGGTGACCGAGCCGAACAACTTTGTCGAGCACTTTATTGACTCAAGCGGCGTGGTGTCGTGGCGCTTCTTCAGTGCGCAGTCGGACTATGAGTTCGTCGAGTGGGACTTCTCGGGCGAAGGTGAAAATTCCAACGCCGAAGAAGCCGCCACCCTGTTCGGCATTCTCGAAGGCATGGGCAAAGAGTCCTATATGGCGGTGTACGAACACCTCGGCGCCACGGCTTGCCGGATCCTGGTGCCGGACTACTCGGAAATCTACCCGGTGGACGACCTGATCTGGGACAACACCAACAAGGCGCTGTTTTTCCGTGCCGATATCCTCAACCTGCACAGCCTTGACGAGGAGGCGCTGCAGGCGTTGGTCGAGCGTCTGATCGAAAGCGAGCTGGACGATTACACCGACATCACCACCTTGATCGGCATTGAGTTCGACGACAACACGGCGTGGGGCCAGTTGACCATCCTGGAGTTGAAACTGCTGATCTTCCTGGCCTTGCAGCAATATGAGGAGGCCAAGGAGTGCGTGGAGATGTTCCTGCAATACAACGACAACACCGCTGAACGCGGCCTGTTCTACCAGGCCATGAACGCAGTGTTGGAGATGCAGTTGGACGACGACCTGGACCTCGCCGATTACGAGGCCAACTTCCGCCGGATGTTCGGTCACGAGCGGATGGATGCGGTGATGGGTTCGGTCGATGGCAGTGTGCGGTTTTATGGCTTGACCCCGACCAGCATGAAGCTGGAAGGCCTGGATCGGCATTTGCGTTTGATCGAGAGCTATAAAAAACTGCATTCGGCGCGGGCCAACGTCACTTCAGCCTGACACAATCCCCCTTGTGAAAGCTGGCTTGTGTGGGAGCTGGCTTGCCTGCGATACAGACACCTCGGTGTATCAGTTGCACCGCGGTGATCCTATCTGTCTCTTATACA
>NZ_VBVZ01000783.1 GCF_005863185.1 Pseudomonas edaphica | reverse complement strand
GCGTCGGTGCCGTACAACCAGCGCGCCATGGACATCACCGGCGTGATGCCGACACCGCCACTGAGGTACAGCACTTTGGGGCTTGGGAAGTCGATGGCATTAAACAGCCCGACCGGCCCGTGCACCGCCAGCTCTTGCCCTTCATGCAGGGTGTCGTGCAGCCAGTTGGAAACCCGCCCACCCGGCACGCGCTTGATGGTCACCGAGAAGCTGTACGGCACCGACGGCGAACTGGAAATGGTGTACGAGCGCATGATCGGCTGGCCTTCGATCTCAAGCTCCAGGGTCACAAACTGCCCCGGCTTGAAAAAGAACAGGATCGGCTGGTCGGCCATGAAGCAAAAGGTGCGCACGTCCCAGGTTTCCTGGATGACTTTGACGCAACGGACGATGTGCCGACCATTGGCCCAGGTCTGGGTGGTTACCGGGTTCAGGAAATTGTTGGACATGCTTGCTCTCCACTGCCGATGCTCGGCTTTATGGTGGCGATTCTGCGTAACGCCGGAACCGCCCATTTACCTATCTGCGACATTCACATACTTATCGCGACCAGCCCCCATACCACGGGGCTTGCGCGTCGGGATCAGAGTGGGCCATGTCGTTAATGGACAAGGTTCGGCGCATCGGCGGCCCCACACTCGCTGCCAACAACTACGCTTTCTTTACGCCTTGCTGCAAAACCTGATCAGCCACTTTCGCCGGCCACACAGAATGGCCATGAGGACACACACGATGGACGTCACCGCAACCTTAAGCTTGGGCGATCCGCTGGAACCCGCACGCAAGGCCACCGCGCAAATGCTGCAAGAGCGCGAGCGCACTTTTTCGCTGCCACAGCCGTTCTACTCTGATGAGCGGTTGTTTGATATCGACATGCAGGAGATCTTCCAGAAAGAGTGGTTGATCGCCGGCATGACCTGCGAGATCCCCACCAAGGGCAACTACATCACCCTGCAAATCGGCAAGAACCCGATCATCGTGATCCGTGGTGCCGACGGTGTGGTGCATGCCTTCCACAACGTGTGCCGCCACCGGGGCTCGCGCCTGTGCACCAGCGACAAGGGCAAGGTCGCCAAGCTCGTTTGCCACTACCACCAGTGGACCTACGAACTGGACGGCCGCCTGTTGTTCGCCGGCACCGAGATGGGCGCCGACTTCGACATGAAGCAGTACGGCCTGAAGCCTGTGAACGTGAAAACGGCTGGCGGCTACATCTTCATCAGCCTGGCCGAAAACCCGCCGGCCATCGATGACTTCCTGTCGACGCTGAACCACTACATGGAACCCTACGACATGGAGAACACCAAGGTGGCGATTCAAACCACCTTGTTCGAAAAGGCCAACTGGAAGCTGGTGCTGGAAAACAACCGCGAGTGCTACCACTGCAACGCGTCGCACCCGGAACTGCTGAAAACCCTGCTGGAATGGGACGACGTCACCGACCCGCGTGCCGACCAGGCCTTCAAGGACCACGTTGCCGCCTCCGCCGCTGCGTGGGACGCCGAAAAGATCCCTTACGCTCACGCCAGCTTCGGCCTGCGCAACCGCATCGTACGCATGCCGTTGCTCAAAGGCACCGTGTCGATGACCCTGGACGGCAAGCAAGGCTGCGCCAAGCTCATGGGCCGCATCAAGAACCCGGACCTGGGCTCGATGCGCATCCTGCACCTGCCGCATTCGTGGAACCACTGCATGGGCGACCACATCATTGTGTTCACCGTGTGGCCGATCAGCGCCCAGGAAACCATGGTCACCACCAAGTGGATCGTGCACAAGGACGCCGTCGAAGGTGTGGACTACGACGTGGAGCGTATGCGCCAGGTCTGGGACGCCACCAATGACCAGGACCGCCGCCTCGCCGAAGAAAACCAGCGCGGGATCAACTCCACCGCGTACCAGCCAGGGCCGTACTCCAAGACCTATGAGTTTGGTGTGGTGAACTTTGTCGATTGGTACAGCGAGCGTTTGTTGAACAACCTGGGCGCGGCGCCAGCGCCTTACCTTAAGGGTGTAGCGGCGCACGAATAGCTGACACACCAAAGATCAAACTGTGGGAGCTGGCTTGCCTGCTCCCACATGTATATTGGTCACTGTTCAAATAATGATCACCCCCCTTACAGCCCTTTGCCGATCTACCCTCCAGCCTTCGCCCAACAACTTATCCACAAAGCCACCCACAGCAATTGTGGGCAAGTGTGCCCGGCCCTCTAAATTAACTGAAGAAAATCCGTGACTTATTCAAGTCGTGCGGTTTTAGCCACACCTGATCACTTATTGATCAACCCCTTGAAAGCCTCTTAATACGTGGCCTGCAGCAGTACGCGAACACCTTATCCACAGAAGCACCAACAGACTTTGGGGGCAACTTCGCCGGCGTTGTGGAAAACCGCGTCAAACCTTCACAAATCGGGGCATCCAGGGGTTTCAGCGAGCCAATAAGCCAAATTGATCATATTTTGACCATACCACTGAAAGCCTTTATT
>NZ_VBVZ01000782.1 GCF_005863185.1 Pseudomonas edaphica | reverse complement strand
CCCAGTAAAGGCACTGCAATTTTCCTGAAAGTTCTCAGTGTCAGGGTTTGGGGCCGCTTCGCGGCCCAACGCAGGACAAGCCTGCTCGCCACAGGAGAAAGTGGCGGCCTTCAAAAGTTGTGTAGATACCTATGCTGCGATGAAGCCAGCAAAAACACCATAAAAATAACAAGTATGGACCACACCCATGCGTCACCTGCCCGCCCTCACCATGCTACGCGTCTTCGAAGAAGTCGCCCGCCATCGCAGCTTCAGCCAGGCCGCCGTGGGCCTCAACGTGACCCAGGGCGCGGTCAGCCGCCAGATCAAGCAACTGGAAGACTACCTCGGCGTTGCCCTGTTCATTCGCACGCCCCAGGGCCTGTCCCTGACCGAAGCCGGCTTTGCCCTCTCGCCGCACCTGAGCGACGCCTTCGACCATATCGAGCGCGCCCTGCAAGCCGTACGCGTGCCCAACCTGCGCCAGCGCCTGCGCGTGGTCGCACCGCCTACCTGGGCCACGCGCTGGTTGTCGGCGCACTTGCGGCGTTTCTGCGAGCGCTACCCGGATATCAACCTCAGTGTCACCCATCAAAACACCCACGACAGCCTCGCGGAGATTGACTGCCGGATTCGTTTCGGCCTGCATGCGGACCCGCATTGCAGCAGTGAGCTGTTGGTGATGGAGCGGCATATCGCCGTAGCCAGCCCGGAGTTGTTCGAAGGTGACCAGCCGCCGGATCTGCGGCGTTTCCCACTGCTGCATATCCTGCACGACGGTAAGCGTTTGAAGGTTTGGGAGAACTGGCTGGCGGCCATGGGCCGTGACGACATCGATGCGGGCCAGGGCCTGGAATTCAGCACTCTGGACCAGGTGATCCATACCGCCCTGGCCGGCGGTGGCCTGGCGGTGATCGACCGGCAGATGATCGAACGTGAATTGGCCAATGGCAGTTTAGTGCCGATCACTCCCGTGGAAGTGATCGGCCCCTATGGTTATTGGCTGGATGTGGCGGCAGACAAGCAGGGCTTATCCAAGGTTCGCTTGTTTACGCAGTGGCTGGGCCAGGTCAGCAATCCCTGACACCGACGGCGCTTGGGCTTTGCACGCCTGGCTCAAGGTCAACGCCTTGGTCTCTGGCGCCCAGGCCCAGGAGATGATCGCACCCAACATCAGGATAGCCGCGAGAATCCCCATGGTCGGGCTCAAGCCAATGCCCGCCACACTCACCGGCAGCAAAAACGTGCTGATCGCCGACCCCAACCGGCTTACCGCTGTCGCCAGGCCAATCCCGCTGGCACGCACTTCGGTAGGAAAGCTTTCGGCCGGGAACACGCCAACCAAGTTGCTCACCGCCGACAACACCAGCGTGAACACACCAAAGGTCAGCACCATCAACCACGCCATACTCCCTGGCAACACAGCGAGTAAAAACAACGCCGCCGCGAGGATGATGAATGAGTTGATAAGGAAGCCCCGCCGCGAAAACTTCACCGTGCACCAAATACCTATCAATGCACCGACAATCAGCAACAGGTTAAGCAGCAACTCAGTCCCAAATCCCTGGGACAACCCCATCTTCTGCAGGATCGACGGCAGAAAGGTATAGATCGCGAAATACGGCATCACGATGCAGACAAAAAACAGGCAATTGAACGCGGTGCGCTTACGGTACTCACGACTGAACAACACGCCATAACCGGAACGGGTCTGCGTCGGCGGCTCTTCATCCAGTACCACATGCTCGCCCAAGTGCTTTTTGACGATGGCACGAGCCTCGGCGATGCGCCCACGGTTGACCAGCCAACGCGGTGATTCCGGTGTGCCGATTCGGGCGATCAGGATCAACCCGGCCGGAATCGCCGACGACGCCAGCATCCAGCGCCAGGCGTCGTCGCCGAGGCTGAGCATCGCGGTACCGACAAAGGTTGCCGCCACATAACCAACGGTCCAGACCACGCTGAAGGAGCCGAGCAACACGCCGCGATGCTTCTTCGGCGCGAACTCGGCGAGCATGGCGTGACCCACGCTGAAATCACCGCCCAGGCCAATGCCGATGAGGATGCGGCACAGCAACAGGCCCATGGCCGTTTCAGCGTAGAACTGCATCACTGACGCGACGGTAATCAGTACAAAGCTGACCAGGAAGATTTTCTGCCGGCCGAGGCTGTCGGAAATCCAGCCGAAAAACAGGCTGCCCACAAACAGCCCGATCAGCGCCGAAGCGCCGATGAGGCCTTGCCAGAAGGCATCCAATTGCATCTGTGGGCTGAGCAGGGTGAAAGCGATACCGATCAGGCCAAGGATATAGCCGTCGGTGAAATGCGCGCCGAAGGTGAGGCCGGCGATTTTCAGGTGAAAACGGCCGATGGGCAGGTCGTCGATTTTGACGGGTTGAGCGGTCATGGTGTTCTCCATTTTGTTGTTCTTGACGGAGTAACAGCGGGCTTATGCCGAATAATTGCTCTATGTGGGAGCTGGCTTGCCTGCGATAGCGGTGGATCAGCTA
>NZ_VBVZ01000781.1 GCF_005863185.1 Pseudomonas edaphica | reverse complement strand
CCGGGTGCCCATGCCACCATCCACCCCGAACTTGTTATGCCAGTACTCGTAACCCACCCCCAGGTACAGGTTCGGCTTCACGCTTTTACCTGGCCGCACCGCCACCATCAGCGCGGTGCGCATCAGGGTTTCCGGCGCGGTGTCGCGGCCGTGGTAGTCCTCGCCCTTTTCCCCGACGTAATTGATAAACCCCTGGAACTTCGCCGCGTGGTTGGCGATGTCGAACGGGCGCATCCAGGTCAGGTTGAGCATGTAGGTGTCGTCGAAGGTGTGGTTCGACTCTTTCGCACCGGGGATGCCGGTGTGGTTCTTTTCCTTGTAGTACATCAGGCTCAAATCCAGCACGCCGACGGTGTTGAACTTCAACGTCGGGCCGATCACCAGCGCGCGTTTTTTAGCTGAGGCGAAGTTGTTGTTGCGGTTGGCGTCGAAGCCCAGGGTCAGGGCGTAATCCTTGACCAGGCCGGTGCCCAGCGGCACATCGAATACCCGTGAGGCGTACAGCTGGTGTCGGTACACGGCGTAGACCTCACTGCCACCGTGGTTGGTGCCCTTGCGTGGGTCGCTGCTGTCGGACAGAAACACATCGAGGTTCAGGTAGTTGCTGCCGTACTGGTAGCCGCTGGCGTGGGTAAAGCTGTAGATGCGCTTGCTGAAGTCGTCGGGGTTGTTGGGGTTGGTGAAGTGCTGGCCGTAGCGAAACCCTACGCTGTTGTTCATCCATTCCAGCGCGACGGCCTCCCCACCGCCGAGAAGGGTCAATGCAACGGTAGCGCCCTGTAATGCCTTTTTCATTGTTCTAGGTCCTTTGGCGTTCTGGCTCATGACGGCCGGATTGTTTTTGTAACGCCGATGGAGGGTATCTTGTTCGATTGATTGTATACAACTCTATGGACATCCAGTCCAAACATTGCATACAGTGTTCGCACAACAAAAACAGAGAACCCCTCACCATGACTATCCCGAAGGCGTCACCGCAGCGGCCAGAAGACGAGAATCTCGGCGTCGCGGCCAACATGGCTTACGGCCTGCAGCATGTGCTCACCATGTATGGCGGCATCGTTGCCGTACCGTTGATCGTCGGCCAGGCGGCCGGGTTGTCGCCGGCGGATATCGGCCTGCTGATTGCTGCCTCGCTGTTTGCCGGTGGCCTGGCCACGTTGCTGCAAACCCTCGGCCTGCCGTTTTTTGGCTGCCAGTTGCCGCTGGTGCAGGGCGTGTCGTTTGCCGGTGTAGCAACCATGGTGGCCATCGTAGGCAGTGATGGCGCGGGCGGGGTGCCGGCGATTCTCGGGGCGGTGATGGCCGCGTCGTTTATCGGCTTATTGATCACGCCGGTATTCTCACGGATCACCAAGTTCTTCCCGCCGCTGGTCACCGGCATTGTGATCACCACCATCGGCCTGACGCTGATGCCGGTGGCAGCGCGCTGGGCCATGGGCGGCAATAGCCGCGCAGCGGACTTTGGCAGCATGGCCAACATCGGCCTGGCGGCACTGACCCTGGTGCTGGTGTTGCTGCTGAGCAAGATCGGCAGCGCGACCATCTCGCGCCTGTCGATTCTGTTGGCCATGGTGATCGGCACCGTGATCGCGGTATTCCTCGGCATGGCGGACTTCTCCAGCGTCGCCCAAGGGCCGATGTTCGGCTTCCCGACACCTTTCCATTTCGGCATGCCGACCTTCCATGTGGCGGCGATCATTTCCATGTGCATCGTGGTGATGGTGACGTTGGTGGAAACCTCGGCGGACATCCTCGCGGTCGGCGAGATCATCGACACCAAAGTCGACTCCAAGCGCCTGGGTAATGGCCTGCGTGCCGATATGCTGTCGAGCATGTTTGCGCCGATCTTCGGTTCATTCACCCAAAGCGCCTTCGCCCAGAACGTCGGCCTGGTGGCGGTTACGGGGGTGAAAAGCCGCTTTGTAGTGGCCACTGGCGGTGTATTTCTGGTGGTGTTGGGCCTGCTGCCCTTTATGGGGCGGGTGATTGCGGCTGTGCCGACTTCGGTGCTTGGCGGCGCCGGTATTGTGTTGTTCGGCACTGTGGCGGCCAGCGGGATTCGCACGCTGTCCAAGGTGGATTACCGCAACAACATGAACCTGATCATCGTGGCAACGAGCATCGGTTTCGGCATGATCCCGATTGCAGCGCCGAACTTTTATGATCACTTCCCCACCTGGTTCGCGACCATTTTCCATTCGGGCATCAGTTCGTCGGCGATCATGGCGATTCTGCTGAACCTGGCGTTCAACCACTTCACCGCCGGTAACTCGGACCAGCAGTCGGTGTTTGTGGCCGGGACTGAGCGCAGTTTGTGCTTCCACGACGTGGCGGCGTTGCGCGATGGCGATTACTTCAGTGGCGGTAAATTGTTTGATGCTGAAGGGAAGGAGATTCCAGTGGTGGCTGAGGTGCCAAGGAAGGCCGCAAAGCCTGAGACCACCGAGGTCTAAAACTGTGGGAGCTGGCTTGCCTGCGATAGCGGTACATC
>NZ_VBVZ01000780.1 GCF_005863185.1 Pseudomonas edaphica | reverse complement strand
GCCCTTCATCACCTGCGCCAGCAGCTCGTAGGAATGAATCCGGTCGGCATGCTCATACAGGTCGCTGGTAAAGATCAGCTCATCGGCGCCGGTTTGCTCGATCAACACTTCCAACTTCGCACGGATCTTCGCTGGGCTACCGACCATGGCCAGGCCAAGGAAGCTGCCCACCGCGTCTTTTTCATGGGGCAGCCACAGGCCGTCCATGGTTTTCACCGGCGGGCGTTGCACCAGGCTTTGCCCGCGCATCAGCGCCAGGATGCGTTGGTACACGGAAGTGGCCAGGTAGTCGGCCTGCTCGTCGGTATCGGCGGCCACCAGGGGAATGCCAAGCATCACGTAGGGCTTGTCCAGCACGGCTGAAGGCTTGAAGTGATTGCGGTACACGCGAATCGCCTCGTGCATCAAGCGGGGTGCGAAATGGGAGGCGAAGGCGTAGGGCAAACCACGCTCACCGGCCAGTTGTGCGCTGAACAGGCTGGAACCGAGCAGCCACACCGGCACGTTGGTGCCGGTACCGGGTACGGCGATGATCCGTTGGTCGGGCGTGCGTGGCCCCAGGTAGGCCATCAGTTCGGCCACATCTTCCGGAAACTCGTCAGCGCTGCCGGAGCGTTCACGGCGCAGGGCGCGGGCGGTCATCTGGTCGGAACCGGGGGCGCGGCCCAGGCCCAGGTCGATACGGCCGGGGTACAGGCTTTCCAGGGTGCCGAACTGCTCGGCAATCACCAACGGCGCGTGGTTGGGCAGCATCACACCGCCGGAGCCGACGCGAATCGTTGAGGTGCCACCGGCCAAATAACCCAGCAGCACCGAAGTGGCCGAGCTGGCGATGCCGTCCATATTATGGTGTTCAGCTACCCAGAAACGGTTGTAGCCGAACTTTTCCACGTGCTGGGCCAGGTCCAGCGAGTTGCGCAATGACTGCGCGATGCTGCCGTTGGCGCGCACGGGCACGAGGTCGAGGGTCGAGAACTTCACGTCGGACAGCGATTTCATAAGCCTGCTTCTCCATTAGGTGCGCAGGCTTATAGACGAACCAAAACCTGCCGCTTCATGTGCATGCTCTATGCAATGAGGGCATATACCCGAGATTCAATAGCAACTGCGAAATTTCCTACTAAATCGCTAGGTTTCTCCGACAAGATGAACTTTGCCGGGCCGTCTATCCTCAGAACCCTTACTGACGCAAAACCACCGTTCGAGGAGAGAGCTATGAGTATTGTTAAAAAAGCATCCGCGCATTGGGAAGGTGATCTGAAGACGGGCCTGGGTTCCATCTCCACGGAAACCGGCGTGCTGCGCGAAGCACCCTATGGCTTCAAGGCCCGTTTCGAAGGCGGCAAGGGCACCAACCCTGAAGAGTTGATCGGCGCGGCCCACGCTGGCTGTTTCTCCATGGCATTTTCCATGATTCTGGGCGATGCCGGCCTTAAGGCTGACAGCATCGACACCCAGGCTGAAGTGACCCTGGACCAGGTGGATGGCGGTTTTGCGATTACCGCCGTGCATTTGGTCTTGAAAGCCAAGATCCCCGGCGCAAGCCAGGCGCAGTTCGAGGAACTGAGCAAAAAGGCGAAGGAAGGCTGCCCAGTGTCGAAAGTGCTGAACGCAAAAATCAGCCTGGATGCCACGCTGGTCTAACTGACACAGCAAGATCCCCTGTGGGAGCGGGCTTGTGTGGAAGCCGGGCTTACCCGCGATAGGTTCACCTCGGTTATCCAGTTGTATCGAGGCGTTGCCATCGCAGGCAAGCCAGCTCCCACAGTTTGTTGTGCGTTAAATCAGAACTCGCGTTTAGATCGTTCCCACGCTCCCGCGTGGGAATGCAGCCCGTGACGCTCTGCGTCACACCTGCGCAGAACTTGAATGCTGTGGGCGGGACGCGGAGCGTCCCAGGCGGCATTCCCACGCAGAGCGTGGGAACGATCTGATCCCTGTGGGAGCGGGCTTGTGTGGGAGCCGGGCTTGCCCGCGATAGGTTCACCTCGGTTATCCAGTTGTATCGAGGCGTTGCCATCGCAGGCAAGCCAGCTCCCACAAAGGCCCGTTCCCATAGTTTGTTGTGCGTTAAATCAGAACTCGCGTTTCCAAAATGTGGTCGAATAGCCTAGGCGCACACCCGTGCGCAGTGCATTCAGGGAGCTTCACACATGAAACGTTTTGCCTTGGCGATCATTTGCGGTGTATTGGCCACTTCGGCCGTGGCCGCGCCAAAAGATTGTGAAGAGCTCAAGCAAGAGATCGAGGTAAAGATCCAGGCCAAGGCGATTCCGTCTTACACCCTGGAAATCATCACCGCCGAAGAAGCCAAGAATCATGACAGCGCCATGATCGTCGGCTCCTGCGAAAACGGCACCAAGCGGATCATCTATCAGAAGAATAGCGACTGATCAGATGCAATTAACGCTGCGCTCCTCCGCCAACAGCTGACGCGCCGCGTTGTACAGCCGGATATTGGGCGTAAAAGCCAGCGAGCGCCCCTCCAGCACCTGTCTCT
>NZ_VBVZ01000077.1 GCF_005863185.1 Pseudomonas edaphica | reverse complement strand
GTTGAGCAAAGAGGCGACCATGGAAATCAACGCGACCCACGCCACGGCCGAGCGGCCATTCTTGGGGATACGTGCCAGACGGTCGATCAGCTTCACGGCGGGCGGCGAACTGGCCACCACATACCCGCCGATCACCACAAAGGCCATCTGCATGGTGAACGGGATCAGGCTCCAGAACCCGTCACCAAAGGCCTTGGCGGCTTCGGTCGGCGCGGCACCCATGCCCAGGGTCGCCACGGCAACAATGATCACCGCCAGGGCGGCAAACACCCAGGAATCCGGAAACCAGCGTTCGGCGAAGTTGGAACAGCGCAGGGCAAATCGGGCATAGCGGCTTTCTTCGATAGCATCGGCCACGAGTCTTTCCTCTTGTATTTATTATGGGTGTTGGCAGTTTTACGGCATGTTCCGCTACGGGCATTGATATGGGAATGCAGTTATCTTCATCGATCCATGAGGAAAACAAATATATCTGTCGCGATTGCCATCACTGGGCGCAGCTCATAACCTGCACGCCATTTTGTTTGTCTGCCGAGCCTTTACATGACTGCCACCTTTTCCCCACGGGCGCAGCGTTTTTCCCGCTCCGACTACAAAACCCTGGGCCTGGCCGCCCTCGGCGGCGCGCTGGAAATCTACGACTTCATTATCTTCGTGTTCTTTGCGCTGACCCTCAGCCAATTGTTCTTCCCGCCGGAAATGCCCGAATGGCTGCGCCTGCTGCAAAGCTTCGGCATCTTCGTCACCGGTTACCTGGCGCGCCCGCTGGGCGGCATTCTGATGGCGCACTTCGCCGATCACCTGGGGCGCAAACGCGTGTTTAGCCTGAGCATTCTGATGATGGCCTTGCCGTGCCTGCTGATCGGGATCATGCCCACCTACGCGCAAATCGGTTATTTCGCCCCGCTGATTCTGTTGGCCCTGCGCGTGCTGCAAGGCGCCGCAGTGGGCGGCGAAGTGCCGAGTGCCTGGACCTTCGTCGCCGAACACGCACCGCGCCACCACCGAGGCTACGCGCTGGGCTTCCTGCAAGCCGGGCTGACCTTCGGCTACCTGCTCGGCGCACTCACGGCCACCTTGCTGGCGCAAATCTTCACCCCCGCCGAAATCCTCGACTACGCCTGGCGCTTCCCGTTCCTGCTCGGCGGCGTGTTCGGTGTGATCGGCGTGTGGCTGCGCCGCTGGCTCAGCGAAACCCCGGTGTTCCTCGAAATGCAGGCTCGCCGCCAGGCCGCCGCTGAAATGCCGTTGCGCACCGTCCTGCGCGACCATCGCGCTGTATTGCTGCCGGCAATGATCCTCACTTGCGTGCTCACCTCGGCAGTGGTTGTGCTGGTGGTGATCACCCCCACCATGATGCAAAAAACCTTCGGCATGAGCCCCAGCCACACCTTCGCCCTAAGTGCGCTGGGGATCGTCTTCCTCAATATCGGCTGCGTACTCGCCGGTTTGCTGGTCGACCGCATCGGCGCCTGGCGCGCAGTGCTGGTCTACAGCCTGTTGCTGCCGGTGGGCATTGCGGTGCTGTACGCCAGCCTGATCAGCGGCGGCGTATGGCTGGGCGCGGCGTATGCCGTGGCGGGCTTGAGTTGCGGCGTGGTGGGCGCGGTGCCGTCGGTGATGGTCGGCCTGTTCCCGGCGCAGGTGCGGGTGTCGGGAATCTCCTTCACCTACAACATTGCTTACGCACTGTGGGCGAGTACGACGCCACTGCTGTTGATCGCGTTGATGCCGACCAGCCCGTGGATTTGCGTGGGGTATTGCGTGGTGATGGGCGCGGTGGGGGTGGCGAGTGTGGCGCTGTTTGGCAAGCGCCACACCTTGGGCAATTAACTAATTTGATGAGTGGATATCGAGAAAGTCTCTTCTAGTCAGGTGTGACTGAAAGAGGTAACCGACGAATATTATATTAAACGTGGTTTTAAGTTACGGGATGTGAGGGCTTTCAGCTTCTACTGCTGCCCATATAGGGGTTGTCTCTGCCTGGAAAAATTCGATGTCGAATCCAAATAGCTGGTTTTTTGCTCTCATCATCGTCATTTGGTTTTCCTTGCTTTCGGCGTCCCCGTAGATGCTGATAAACACCTTTTCCACTTGACTATGTTTTATTTCTTTGAAAATGTGGCTGTCATTATCTGCTATAGAGTGGCCATATATAAAAAGCGTGTCCCGCAAACTTCTAAGTTTGCGAAAGCAATAGTTTAGGTATGGGTTGTGCTCTATCCGAGCACGTTTTTTCTCATAGGTGGGCTCAGCTACGAATAGAGGGAATTTTCCATTCTCCAAGTTGTTTCTGACTTGATCGATTATCGGCACGCCGTCCTCAGTACATTTGTGTTTTTTTACCCCGGACACTGTGTCATAGAGGTGTAGTCCGCCATGCAGAAAGTGGACCTGTTGACCGCTCCCGTTTCCTCGCCATTGCAATGGATATCCACCGAACCCATCATTGGTTGAATAGTACTCCGGAGGTAAGTTGTTTTTGTTTCTTGCCCAGTAAAGCAGTAAATCATAGTTTAAGGTGAATATCTGAGTGAACTGAGAAAGGAAAGTTCGTGCGCTTATATACTGTTCGTCGGTAACGTTATTGGGTAGCGGCGGGTGAGTGTTGGAGATTGCACTGATAAGTGCGGATTTTAATACTTCTTGGTCTTGTTTTACTTTTGCAATAAGTTGTGGGTCTGCGTCGTAAATTTCAAGGACGAGCTGTGTGGAAACTAGCCTCTTCATGACCTTTTCAAAGTCGTAGGTGTTGAGTCTTTTGAAGAGTTCCTTAATGGGAGTTGAGCGGTCTCCAAAGTCAGCAGCTTGAAGCAGGTACTTGTAGTTGAAAATGGTGTGATCCCACGCTTGGGAGAACCCATTAGCCAGTAGAATCGAGGGTTTTTGGCCCTGCGGAATCGATATTATCGCGTCGTTATAGGTAATCACCGTCACGCTCCTTGTGAGTAATATTCAAAACGGTATATTGAGTGATGACTTTATGCCACTACTGGCCATTCAAAGCAAGATTGGTAATTGTTTGAAACGCAATGAAATCGTTCTCGTATGCACAATATCGAGAACGATTTCAGTAGGGGATTACGTAAGAAAGTGCCAGAGCAGCAGCGTACCGACCAGCCCGACCACCGAAACAATCGTCTGCAACACCGACCACACCCAAATCGTCTGCTTCAGCTGCAAACCAAAATACTCACGCACCATCCAGAACCCAGCGTCGTTGACGTGGCAAAAGAACACCGAGCCCGCGCCAATCGCCAGTGCAACCAAGGAACTCTGGGTCGCGGCCAGCCCGGCCATCATCGGCGCGAGGATGCCCGCCGTAGTGGTGGTAGCAACTGTCGCCGAGCCGGTGGCCTGGCGCAGGGCCACGGCGATCAGCCAGGCCAGCAGCAGATACGGCATGTGCGCGCCTTCGGCGACCTTGCTGATGGTCTGGCTGACGCCGGCGTCCAGCAGGGTTTGCTTGAGGCCGCCGCCGGCGCCGATGGTCAGTAGTAACACGGCGATGGGCGCGAGGGCTTTGCGCAGGGTGTTGCCGACTTCGGCACGCGGCATGCCGGCGGCCCAGCCCAGGCAGATGACGGCAGCGATCACGGCCAGGCCGAGGGCGATCAGCGGTTCACCGAGGAACTTCAAGGTCAGGCCGACGGTACTTTCGGCTGGCAACGCGACTTTGGCCAAGGTGCTGCCGAGCATTAAAATCACCGGCAACAAAATGATCAGCAGCGACACACCGAAGCTCGGCTGGCGTGGCGCCTTGGGCGGTGCGCTGAACAGCGCGCCGATGTCGGCCGGCTCATCCACGTGCAGGCGCTTGGACAGCCAGTTGCCATAGAGCGGGCCAGCGAGAATCACTGCCGGCACCGCCAGGCAGAAGCCCAGCAACATGGTCAGGCCCAGGTCGGCGTGCAACGCGCCCACCGCAATCAATGGCCCCGGATGCGGTGGCATCAGGGCGTGCAGGGTGGTCATGCCCGCCAGCGCCGGGATGGCGATTTTCAGCAGTGGCTGGTTCGAACGCTTGGCCATCACGAAGATGATCGGCACCATCATCACCAGGCCGACTTCGAAGAACAGCGGCAACCCAATCACCATGGCCACCAGCGCCATCACCCACGGCAGTGACTTGCCTTTGCCCAACCCAAGCAAGGTGGTGGCGATGCGGTCGGCCGCGCCGGATTCGGCCATCAGCGCGCCGAGCATCGAGCCCAGGGCGATGATGATCCCGGCTTCACCGAGGATCGCCCCGGCGCCTTTGCTGAAGGCTTTGGCGACTTCTTCCGGCGGCAACCCAGCGCCCACACCGGCGATGAACGTGCCAATCAGGATCGACAGGAACGGCGGCAGTTTGGTGGCGCTGATCAACACAATGATGCTGGCGATGGCCAGCAGAACACAAAACATGAGGCGGGTGTCGTGAACCATCCACGCGGCAGTCGATAACTCCAAAACGGGACTCCTTATCGAACAGGTTGGCTAATTTGTTTCTTTTTGTTTCCTGCTCGAAAAGCATACCTGATAGAACTGCCGCAGCGCATGCATGGGCGATTTTGGTGCGCTCAATCTAACGATGAGCTGGCGGGCGAGTGACAAGTTCGCAAGGTATGCGCGGGAATTTGGCCTATAGCTCTATGATCAACGGACTACAAACCATGAGGACATATCATGAGCGCAGGACACAGCCACGCCCAAGTACGCGCCGGCCACGAACGCAAGTTATGGATGGCCCTGGGGCTGACCGGCAGCTTCATGATTGCCGAGGTTATTGGCGCTTTTGTCACCGGCAGCCTGGCGTTGTTGTCCGACGCCGCGCACATGATGACCGACGCCCTGGCCCTGGCGATTTCCCTGGTGGCCATTCAGGTCGCCAAGCGTGCGGCCGACCGCAAGCGCACTTTTGGTTATGCGCGTTTCGAAATCCTGGCGGCGGCCTTTAATGCGCTGCTGCTGTTCGCCGTGGCGTTTTACATCCTTTACGAGGCTTATCAACGACTGCAGGCGCCAGCCGAAATCCAGTCCACCGGCATGCTGGTGATTGCGGTGCTGGGGCTGATCGTCAACCTGATCTCCATGCGCCTGCTCAGTGCTGCCAGCGGTGAAAGCCTGAATGTGAAGGGCGCTTACCTGGAAGTCTGGAGCGACATGCTCGGTTCTATCGGCGTGATCATCGCGGCGGTGGTCATCATGTTTACCGGCTGGGGCTGGGTCGACTCCGTGGTGGCGGCGGCGATTGGTTTCTGGGTGTTGCCACGCACCTGGACGCTGCTCAAGGAAAGCATGAACGTACTGCTGCAAGGCGTGCCGGACGGCATGGATATCGATCAGGTTGAGCAGGCCATTCGCAGCGTGCCTGGAGTCAAGGACGTACACGACCTGCATATCTGGGCGCTGACCAGCGGCAAGAATGTGCTCAGCACGCATTTGGTCGCGGATCCGTCCCAAGGCACTGAGCAACAAATCCTCACAAGGGTGACGGAATTGCTGCACGAACAGTTCGATATTTCCCACGTCACCTTGCAGGTCGAAGGCGAAGGTTTTCATCACGACGACCCTGACGAGGTGCACGCTTGAGGCTGTGCCTTTCGGATTTGTAATCTTTGCTCCACCGCTCTGATAAGTCGCGAAAGCTACATTGCCCCCGCTGGTAAACCTCAGCGAATTCATGGGCGTGGAACTCTCGTTATGGCACTTTCGTTTAGAACATTTTTGGGGGGCGCAGCGTTGTGGGTAGCGGCGAACGCTGCCCAGGCGCAAACCCTGACTCTTGATTCAGCCCTGCAAACCGCCTTCGCCAACAACCCCGACCTGGCCGCCGCGCAATGGGAAATCGACATTGCCCAAGGCGGCCGCCAGCAGGCGGGCTTGATCCCCAACCCAGTGGCTTCCTGGGATGCCGAAGACACCCGCCGCAACTCGCGCACCACCACCATCAAACTCAGCCAGACCTTGGAGCTGGGCGGCAAACGCGGTGCGCGCATTGATGTGGCAACACGCGCTCAGGATGCCGCCGCGTTGACCCTTGAGCAGCGGCGCAATGGCCTGCGCGCCGATGTGATCGACAGCTACTACGGCGCCCTGCGTGCCCAGGAGCGCCTCGACCTGGCGCAACGCTCAATGGCCTTGGCCGAGCGCGGCCTGATGGTCGCCAATGGCCGCGTCAAAGCCGGCAAATCGTCGCCGGTAGAAGCCACTCGCGCCCAGGTGCAGTTGTCGGAGATCCGCCTGGAGCTCAACCGCGCACAGATCGGCCTCACGGATGCCTACCGCCGCCTCGCCGCCAGCACCGGCAGCGCCACCCCTGACTTCCAGGCAGTCGCCACGCAAAGCCAATCCGCACCACCGTTGCCGCCCTCGGCACAACTGCTGGCGCGCCTTGAGCAAACCACCGAGTTACGCCTGGCTGAACTGCAAATTCAGCAAAACGAGGCCAGCGTGGGCCTGGAAAAAGCCCAGCGAATTCCCGACCTCGACGTGTCGATCGGCAGCCAGTACGACGCCAGCGTGCGTGAACGTGTGAACGTGGTGGGTGTGTCCATGCCGATCCCGTTGTTCAACCGTAACCAGGGCAATGTGCTTGCCGCCAGCCGCCGCGCCGACCAGGCCCGCGACCTGCGTAACGCTGTCGAACTGCGCCTGCGCACCGAGACCCGCCAGGCCCTGGACCTGTGGCAAACCGCCGATACCGAAGTGCGCGCCTTCAACCAACAGATCCTGCCCGCCGCCCAAAGCGCGGTGGACAGCGCCACCCGTGGCTTCGAGATGGGCAAGTTCAACTTCCTC
Organism: Pseudomonas edaphica; assembly: GCF_005863185.1. Lineage (GTDB taxonomy): Bacteria > Pseudomonadota > Gammaproteobacteria > Pseudomonadales > Pseudomonadaceae > Aquipseudomonas > Aquipseudomonas edaphica. The sequence continues at coordinate 9,159 of NZ_VBVZ01000077.1, read as the reverse complement.
GACGTGCTCGACGCCCAGCGCACCTTGATCGCCGCACGCACCCAATACCTCACGGCGACCGCCCAGGCCACCGATGCCTGGGTGCGCATCGAACGAATTTACGGCGACCTCGCCCGGTTTTGATTTCTTCTGGAGTCCTTTATGAAACATACACATGGCGTGGCGCTCGCTGTCGCCCTGGGCCTGATGCTGTCTGGCTTTGCCGCCGCCGATGAAGAAGAAGGCGCGCTTGAACTCACTGAACAGCAGATCCAGGCCGCCGGTATCCAGCTCGCCCAGGCACAACCGGGCTCGATCAGTACAGTGCTGACGCTGCCGGGGGAAGTGCGTTTCGACGAGGACCGTACCTCGCACATCGTCCCGCGTGCGGCCGGTGTGGTGTAGGCGGTGAAGGTCAACCTTGGCCAGTCGGTGAAGAAAGGCGAGCTGTTGGCGGTCATCTCCAGCCAGCAGATTTCCGACCAGCGCAGCGAGCTGGCGGCCAGCGAGCGCCGGGTCGAATTGGCGCGCACTACGTTCCAACGCGAGCGCCAATTGTGGAAGGACGAAATCTCCGCCGAACAGGATTACCTGCTGGCGCGTCAGACCTTGCAAGAGGCCGAAATCGCCCTGAACAATGCGCGCCAGAAGATGACTGCCCTCAGCGGCAGCGCGGTCCTGGTCGGCGGCAATCGTTATGAACTGCGTGCGCCGTTCGCCGGCGTAGTGGTGGAAAAACACCTCGGCGTCGGCGAGGTGGTCGGCGAGACCAGCAACGCCTTCACGCTCTCGGACCTGTCCCAGGTGTGGATCACCTTCGGTGTGTTTCCCAAGGATTTGAACAAGGTCCGGGTCGGCAAACCGGTGAAGGTCACCTCCACGGAAATGGGCACGCAGGTGCAGGGCACCGTGGCCTATGTGGGCAACCTGCTTGGCGAGCAGACGCGTACCGCCACCGTGCGCGTGACCGTGCCCAACCCCGATGACGCCTGGCGCCCGGGCCTGTTTGTGACGGTGCAATTGGCCACCGATACCTACCAGGCCAAGGTCACCGTGCCAGAAACCGCGATCCAGACCGTCGAGGACAAACCCTCAGTGTTTGTGCGCACTGCGCAAGGCTTTATCACCCGTCACCTCGAACTCGGTGTGAGCGAAAACGGCTACGTCGAAGTGCGCCAGGGCCTTGAGGCCGGGGCGCAGGTGGCCACTGTCGGCAGCTTCATCCTCAAGTCCGAACTGGGTAAAGGCTCGGCCGAGCACGCCCATTGATCCTGCGAGTGATTCCCCATGTTTGAGCGCCTTATCCAATTCGCCATCGAGCAGCGCATCATTGTGCTGCTGGCGGTGCTGTTGATGGCCGGTGTCGGCATCGCCAGCTATCAGAAGTTGCCCATCGACGCGGTGCCTGACATTACCAACGTGCAGGTACAGATCAACTCGGCGGCGGCCGGTTTTTCGCCGCTGGAAACCGAGCAGCGCATTACCTTTCCGATTGAAACCGCCATGGCCGGGCTGCCGGGTTTGCAGCAGACGCGTTCGCTGTCGCGTTCGGGGTTGTCCCAGGTGACGGTGATTTTCAAAGACGGCACCGACCTGTTTTTCGCCCGGCAATTGGTCAATGAGCGCCTGCAAGTGGCACGCGGGCAACTGCCGTTGGGCATCGAAACCGCGATGGGGCCGATTTCCACCGGCCTTGGCGAAATTTTCCTGTGGACCGTCGAGGCCGAAGACGGCGCGCGCAAGGACGACGGCACGCCCTACACGCCGACCGACCTGCGCGTGATCCAGGACTGGATCATCAAGCCGCAACTGCGCAATGTGCCGGGCGTGGCCGAGATCAACACCATCGGTGGTTTCGCCAAGGAATACCAGATAGCCCCGGACCCCAAGCGCCTGGCGGCCTACAACCTGACCTTGGGTGATCTGGTCACGGCGCTGGAGCGCAACAATGCCAACGTCGGCGCCGGTTACATCGAGCGCAGTGGCGAGCAATTGCTGATCCGTGCGCCGGGTCAGGTGGCGTCGATTGATGATATAGCCAACATTGTGATCACCAGCTCGGATGGCACGCCGATCCGCGTGCGCAATGTGGCGCAAGTCGAAATCGGCCGCGAGCTGCGCACCGGCGCGGCCACCGAAAACGGCCGTGAAGTGGTGCTGGGCACGGTGTTCATGTTGATCGGCGAAAACAGCCGCACCGTGTCCCAGGCGGTGGCGAAGAAACTCGAGGAAATCAACCGTTCGCTGCCCGCCGGTGTGGTCGCCGTGACGGTCTACGACCGCACCAACCTGGTGGAAAAAGCCATCGCCACGGTGAAGAAAAACCTCTTCGAAGGCGCGCTGTTGGTGGTCGCGGTGTTGTTTCTGTTCCTGGGCAATATCCGCGCGGCGCTGATCACGGCGATGGTGATTCCGCTGGCAATGTTGTTCACCTTTACCGGCATGTTCACCAACAAAGTCAGCGCCAACCTGATGAGCCTCGGCGCGCTGGACTTCGGCATTATCGTCGACGGCGCGGTGGTGATCGTCGAAAACGCGATCCGCCGTCTGGCCCATGCGCAGCAGCGACATGGGCGGTTATTGACGCGCAGCGAGCGCCTGCATGAAGTGTTCGCGGCGGCCAAGGAAGCACGGCGTGCGCTGATCTTCGGGCAGTTGATCATCATGGTGGTTTACCTGCCGATTTTCGCCCTCACTGGCGTGGCCGGGAAGATGTTCCATCCCATGGCGTTTACCGTGGTGATTGCGCTGCTGGGCGCGATGATTCTGTCGGTGACGTTCGTGCCCGCCGCGATTGCGCTGTTCGTGACCGGCAAGGTCAAGGAAGAAGAAAACCTGGTGATGCGCACTGCGCGTCGGGTCTATGCGCCGGTGCTGGATTGGGTCATGACGCGCCGTTCATTGGTGTTCGGTTTGGCGGTGTTGACCATCGTCGCCTCGGGCGCGGTAGCGAGTCGCATGGGCAGCGAGTTTATCCCCAGCCTCAGTGAAGGCGACTTCGCCCAACAGGCTTTGCGCGTACCCGGCACCAGCCTGTCGCAATCGGTGCAGATGCAGCAGCAGCTGGAAAAAATACTGATCGCCCAAGTGCCGGAAATCGAGCGCGTGTTTGCGCGCACGGGCACGGCGGAAATCGCTTCCGACCCGATGCCGCCGAACATTTCCGACAGCTACGTGATGCTTAAACCGAAGGACCAATGGCCAGACCCGAAGAAGTCCCGCGAGGCGCTGATTGCCGATATCCAGCGCGCCAGTGCGATTGTGCCGGGCAGTGCGTATGAACTGTCGCAACCGATTCAGCTGCGGTTCAACGAGCTGATTTCCGGGGTGCGCAGCGATGTGGCGGTGAAAGTATTTGGCGATGACATGGCGGTGCTCAACAAGACCGCCGGGGAAATCGCCGAGACCTTGCAAAAGCTTGATGGTGCCTCGGAGGTGAAGGTGGAGCAGACCTCCGGCCTGCCGGTGCTGACGATCAATATCGACCGTGACAAGGCCGCACGTTTTGGCCTGAACGTGGGTGATGTGCAGGACACCATTGCCGTGGCCGTGGGTGGACGCCAGGCCGGTACGTTGTACGAAGGCGACCGGCGTTTTGACATGGTGGTGCGGTTATCCGACGCGTTGCGCACCGATATCGAAGGCTTGTCGCGGCTGTTGATTCCGGTGCCGGCGTTGGCCGGGAGTGCGGCGGGGCAGTTGGGATTTATTGCGTTGTCTCAGGTCGCCAGCCTGGACCTGGTGCTCGGCCCGAACCAGATCAGCCGCGAGAATGGCAAGCGTCTGGTAATTGTCAGCGCCAACGTGCGCGGGCGTGATATCGGCTCGTTTGTCGAAGAGGCCGAGACGGCCATCAGCACCCAGGTGAAGGTGCCCGCCGGTTACTGGACCACCTGGGGCGGCCAGTTCGAACAGTTGAAGGAAGCCTCCGAGCGTTTGCGCATCGTGGTGCCGGTGGCGTTGCTGCTGGTGTTCGGGTTGCTGTTTATGATGTTCAACAACCTCAAGGACGGCTTACTGGTGTTTACCGGGATTCCGTTCGCCTTGACCGGTGGCATCATGGCGTTGTGGCTGCGCGATATTCCGCTATCGATCTCGGCAGGCGTGGGCTTTATCGCGTTGTCCGGTGTGGCGGTGCTGAACGGCCTGGTGATGATTGCCTTTATCCGCAACCTGCGTGAAGAAGGCCGCTCGTTAGCGCTGGCGGTCAACGAAGGCGCTCTGACGCGCTTGCGCCCGGTGTTGATGACGGCGCTGGTAGCGTCACTTGGATTTATCCCCATGGCACTCGCCACCGGCACCGGCGCCGAAGTGCAGCGGCCGCTGGCGACGGTGGTGATCGGCGGAATTATTTCCTCTACGTTGCTGACCTTGCTGGTACTGCCGGCGCTGTACCAATGGGCGCATCGCAAGGAGGAATGATGCGTATGAGCTGAGCGGGCTTGGTAATGAAATCACCAAAGCTCCCACAGTGGATCGGCTTTGTTGCTTGGGTCTTGGTCAGCAGGGCCATCGCGTCGAACGCAGATTTTGCCAGCGACAAAGCTCACATGTGGGAGCTGTCGAGCCCCAGCGAGGCTGCGAAGGCGGCGGTACAGGCGAGATATAAGGTGCCTGACCCACCGCTTTCGCAGCCTCGCTAAAGCTCGACAGCTCCCACAGTGGATCGGCTTTGGTTTGAAGTCCGCATTCCCTATTCAGGCAGTACCCGAGGAAACACCAGGCGAAACAAGGTAAAGCCACCGGGCAGGCTGCGCACATCAGCCTGCCCCTGGTGCAGGGCCATGATTGATTGCACGATGGCCAGGCCCAGCCCGGTGCCGCCTTCGGTACGGGCGCGGCTGCTGTCGACGCGGTAGAAACGTTCGAACAGGTGCGGCAGGTGCTGCGCCTCAATCCCCGGGCCGGGGTTGCTGACCGACAGCGCAACCTGATTGCCGTAGGCCTCCACCAGCATTGAAATATGCGACTGCGCCGGGCTGTGGCGGATGGCATTGGACAGCAGGTTGGACAGGGCACGTTGAATCATCAGGCGATCGCCCTGTACCTGGGCATCGCCGTTGAGGGTCAGGGTCAGTTGTTTGTCTTCGGCACTCAAGGCGAATAAATCCATCACTCGATGGGCCTCTTCTGCCAGCGACACTTGGGTAAATGAGCCCCGCGCGGCCGGATGGCTGACCTGGGCCAGAAACAGCATGTCGGAGACGATGCGCGCCAGGCGTTCGAGCTCTTCGGTGTTGGACTCCAGCACTGCTTTGTATTCCTCCGGTGGCCGCTGGCGGGACAGTGTCACCTGAGCCTTGCCCATCAGGTTGGTCAGTGGCGCGCGCATTTCGTGGGCAAGGTCATCGGAGAACTGCGACAGCTGTTGCACGCCCGCGTCCAGGCGGTCGAGCATCACGTTGAAGCCATGGGCCAGTTCGCCCAGTTCCTGGGGCAGGTTGTCGATGGATAAACGGTGGGTCAGGTCCTGGGTGGTGACCTTGGCCGCCACATGACTGAACTGCTTCAGTGGCGCGAGCCCGCGTTGCACCAGCCACCAGGCGCCCATGCCGATCAGGATCAGCAGCATCGGCAAGGCAATCAACGTGGCGCGCAGGTAGGCACTGAGCAACGCCTGATCGTCCATGCGGTCCAGCGACAGCAGTACGCGCACCCGTTCGCCATTGGCCAGGCGCATCAGGCTGGAGGCGCTGAGCACCTGGTTGCCATTGCTGTCGGCCCAATTGAGGTAGCCGAGGGTTTCCCAGGGGGTGAAGTCCGTCAACAAAGGCTCCTGGGGCTTGGCGCCGATGCTCAGCAAGACGCTTTCATCCGGTGCGGTGCCGACGATGGTCAGGTAGAAGTTGTCGTGGCCGATCACCAGGTCCATCAATGAGTGCGGGCGGGCGCGGATGCGGTTGGCATCCAGGCCTTGGGCCAGGCTGTGCTGGATCTGCTCCATCTTGCTTTCCAGGTTCTTGCGCGCCAGCTTTTCCAACTCGTGGGTCAGGGCCACGTACGCCAGGGTCGCCAGCAACAGCACCAGGCCGGCGCCCATCAGGCTGACCGTCAAGCCGAGGCGCATCGACAAACTCCCGGTTCTCATCCGCGTGCCTCCAGCACATAACCCACGCCGCGAATGGTGTGGATCAGTTTCACTTCGCTCTGGTCATCGACCTTGGCCCGCAGGCGGCTGATGGAGACTTCCACCACATTGGTGTCGCAGTCGAAATTCATGTCCCACACCAGCGAAATAATCTGCGTGCGGGTCAGTACTTCGCCGGTCTGGCGCATCAGCACCTGCAGCAGCGCAAACTCCTTGGTGGTCAGGTCGATACGCCGGGTGCCGCGATAGGCGCGATGGCGACGCGGGTCCAGTTCCAGGTCCAAAACGCGGAACACGTCCGGCTGGGGGATATGCTCACTGCGCCGCAACAGGGTACGCACCCGCGCCAGCAGCTCGGGAAACTCGAAGGGTTTGACCAGGTAATCATCGGCGCCCATGTCCAGGCCCTTGATCTTGTCGGCCAGGCGGCCACGGGCAGTCAGCATCATCACCCGTTGTGTGCCATTGCGGCGCAATTGCTCCAGCACTTCCCAGCCATCTTTGCCCGGCAGGTTGACGTCGAGGATGACCAGCTCATAGGCGTGCTGCCCGGCCAGGTGCAGGCCGTCGATGCCATTGGACGCGCAGTCCACCACATAGCCGCTTTCATTCAGGCCCTGTTGCAGGTAGTCGGCGGTTTTTTGCTCGTCCTCAACCACAAGGATACGCATGGGGGGTTACCTTTTACTGAGGGATAAGGGCTCCATTTCCTTATGGAATCAGGTGTTTTGGGAGTAGGAAAAGTCTGAACCGTGAAGTAGCTTCAGGGTCAACTGCGACCATTGGTCGCTGCTAAACCTGCCCGCAAAAAAAAACGCCCCGAGGGGCGTTAAAAATTCATCTCTTTCCAAAGGAGCTACAAAAAAGCTTCTAGAGACGAATGTTGCTCGGTGCAAAATAAGTTGATGCGAGTATAGGAACTTCAACTTAACGGGAAGCTGAGCTCAATATTACAGTTTTGATACCTGGCTATTTGTGAACAGATGTTAGTTAACGGCAAACGAATGTAAGGGCTCACAGTGCAACCAGTGGATACTCGGCAATCAAGCGAACTTCCTCCAGGTCTGACTCGAACGCACTGGAGCGCACCGTGGCCTGGCGTAAACGCAAGGACAAATCCTTGAGGCTGCCACTTTGCACCACGTACTTGGCCTCGATATCCCGTTCCCATCGGCGTTGATCGGTCAGCGGGTTACCGGCTGCATCGCGGCGCATGTACACCGCGTTGGCATTGCTGTAGTCGGCGCCGGTGCCTTTGGCGTAGCGGGTCATGAATGAGAGGCCGGGAATGCCGAAGGCCTGCATGTCGAGGTCGTAGCGGGCCATCCATGAGCGCTCCTTGGGCGAGTTGAAATCGCTGTACTGGATCGAGTTGTTGAGGAAGATCGAGTCCGACTGGCGCAGGTAATCGAAGTCGTCATTGCCGTTGTTGCGCTGGTGCGAGAGGGCCAGGCTGTGGGCGCCGACCTTGACCCCGAGCCTGGCGCTCCAGATGTTGTTGTTGAATTCGCCCAGCAGTTTTTTGCCTTCGTCCACGGCCTTGTAATAGTTCACGTCACCGAACAAGGACACGTTTTCACTCAATGGGTAACTGGCGTTGGTGCCGACGTAGTACTGGTCCCAGGCGTCCTTCAGGCGGCTGCTGTACGCACTGACACTGAGGTGTTTGTTCACCGCGTATTCGCCGCCGAAATAGCCGATCCAGGGCGAGTCGACCTTACCTGCATAGAAGGTCGCAAAGCCCTTGTTCATGCCGCTTTCACTCGGCTGGCTCATGCCGCTCAAGCGCCCGCCTTGCAGGCTCAGGCCCTCAAAGCTGGTGTTGTGAGCGGTGACGCCGCGAAAGCTTTCCGGCAACAGGCGCGAATCGCCAGCGGCCACCACCGGCGTGGCGGGGAACACATCGCCAGCTTTTATCACCGTATCCAGCACCCGTAGTTTCGCCGCGCCGCCGAATTTGCTGTAGCTGCTTTCGGGGTGGTTGTCGCTGTCTACCGGCAGCACGCCGAACGACCCCTTGCCGCCGCTGCGACCGGTGCCCGAGTCGAGCTTGAGGCCGTACATGACGAACGCATCCAGGCCGAAGCCAACGGTGCCTTGGGTAAACCCGGATTCGAATTTGCCGATCAAGCCCTGCGCCAGGGCTTCAGAGTAACCGTTGCCGGTAGGGCTGGACTGGCCCTTGCGGTCATCGCGGTTGAAGTAAAACGTGCGCGCCAGCACGTTCACGCTGCTGCCTTCGATAAAACCTTCGGGCTTGTCCTCTAAGGCCACGGCCGCCAGGGGCAGTGCGGCGAGCAAGGAAAAGGGAAGGATATGGTTAGTAATGCGCATGGTTCGCTCCTGGGTAGTGGCAGTTTTCAGCTTCTTATAGAGGCGGGCGTTCTTATTGATCTGGCCCGGGCCGATAGTTGCAAACCGCGGATAACGAACTCATGGCGTGAACATTACAATTCTGGAAACTCACGGCCACCTAACAAATAAGTAATGTTTTGGTGAACATTGCGTCAGGGTTGGTTGATTAATCTCGTCACTGAACTTTTCTGACGAGGAACTAATGATGAACGCTTATAAAGTTGCCCTGGGTGTATTGGTCGCGGTCCTGTCTTTTGGCGCGTTGGCCGAAGGCGGCGGGGACCGCACCTTTGCCCTGATGATGGAGCGCAATGAAAAAGCCATGGCTGCTTACGCCGAAAAGAAGGGCAAGCCCGCACCCGAGGTGCAGACCTACCGCTATGGCATGAAGCTGGACATTGAGAGGGTGGTCAACGTAACGCCGCCGATCCGCTCCTGCGAAGCGGTGCCGTCACGCATGACCTATGAAGACTCCACCGGCAAGCTCAATACCCTGGAATACCAAGTGATGGGTGTGTGTCGAAACAACGGCGGTTAATGGATCCAAAAAAAGACAGCTGGCTGCGGCGAAAAAAACGCTTCAGAAAACGCCCGCAGCGCCGATGCAGGTCAGATACACCTCACCCAATGCCATCGGTGCCTCATGTTCAATACCCGCCTGAAGCAAGAGCTGTCTGCTCTTCGCGAAGAATTGTCGAGCTTGCAGCAGGTCAAGGAGAGCCTGGAAAGTGAAATGC
>NZ_VBVZ01000779.1 GCF_005863185.1 Pseudomonas edaphica | reverse complement strand
CTATTTTGCCGGCCTTGGCCTTCTTCGCCACCAGCGCCATGATCTTTTCCTGGAAGCTGTCGCGGTATTCGTCCGGCTGCCAGTCGGCGCTCATGTCTTCGACCAGGCGCTTGGCCATGTCCAATTCGCCCTTGGCCAGGCTCGGTTTGGTGACGTCACTGCCCAGTTCCAGTTCGTCGAGGCTGCGCACTTCGGCGGGCCAGCGCAGCATCACCAATACCAGCGCTGATTCCAGCGGCATCAGCGCTGCCAGGTGCTGTTTGGTGTGCAGCACCACATTGGCCAGGGCGACCTTGGCGGTTTTTTTCAGGGTCTCACGCAGCAGCGCGTAAACTTTGCCGCCGCGTTTGTCCGGGGCCAGGAAGTAGGGCGTGTCGATGTTTTGCAGCGGGATCTGGTCGGCGGCAACAAAGGCAATGATTTCGATGGTCTGGGTCGACTTGGGGTGGGCCGAGCGAATCTCGTCTTCGCTGAGCACCACATAGCGGCCTTTCTCAAAGGCCACGCCCTTGACGATATTGTCTTGGGTGACTTCCTTGCCAGTCGTCTTGTTGATGCGCTTGTAGCCCACCGGGTCCATGCTGCGTTTGTCCAGCCAGTCAAAGTCAACGCCCTGGGAGGACGTGGCCGAGACCAGCGAGACCGGGATATGGACCAAGCCGAAACTGATGGCGCCTTTCCAGATTGCCCTTGGCATGGCTGCGGTTCCTTGAGAAGAGTCGGTGTTCTGGTGACTCGCAGGCTGGCGCAAAAGTTTCGGCGGACGGATGCGCGGACAGATCGTGTTACATCTGATGAGAAACTATTTAATGTCGAAAGCCGAACCCAAGGCGTAGCGTGTTATCGAAAGCACGTACTACTCGCCCCAATGAGGCTTTGTCATGAACAGCTGTGTGCGTTACCTCGCCGTAGTCGCGCTGGGCCTGGCCCTCGCGCCATTGGCCCAGGCGCAGAACCTGCCCGGCAGCTACAACACCAATAACAGCCCAATCCATCGGGCTAACCCCAACAGCATGCAGGGCACCCAGCCCAATGCGCCGGCCGCCACCCGCGGGGTTCAACCCGCGCCGACCGGCCCTGCACCGACCGTGGAAAACGGCGGTATCGGCAATCGTTACCCGACGCGTAACGTGGCCCCGAGCCGTCCTGCCACTGCACCCAAAGCGCCCACTTACGATGCCAACGGCAATCGCCGGTAAGGACTCTGTCTTATGTTTTTACGCAAAACCCTGTTAGCCGCTATCTGCGCAACCCTGCTGCCCGTGACGGCCGTCATGGCGGCGGATGCCCAGCAGTTCCCCAGTGAGCAAGGCAGCATCACTGCCACCCCCATTGCCAAAGGCCTCGATCACCCGTGGGCCGTGGCGTTTCTGCCGGACAAACAAGGCTTCCTGGTGACCGAGCGCCCCGGCCACCTGCGCTTTGTCAGCCTGGACGGCAAGCTCTCTGCGCCGCTGACCGGCGTGCCGCAGGTGTGGGCCAAAGGGCAGGGCGGTTTGCTCGACGTGGTGCTGTCGCCAGACTTCAAGCAAGACCGCCTGGTCTACCTGTCGTATGCCGAAGGCGGCGGCGAGGGTGGCAAGGCCGGCACTGCCGTGGGGCGTGGGCGTTTGGCCGATGATTTGAGCGGGCTCAAAGACTTCAAAGTGATATTGCGCCAGGAGCCCAAACTGTCGACCGGCAATCACTTCGGCTCGCGACTGGCGTTCGACCGGGACGGCTACCTGTTTGTGACCCTGGGCGAGAACAATGACCGCCCGACGGCCCAGGACCTGGACAAGTTGCAAGGCAAGGTCGTGCGCATTTACCCGGATGGCCGTGTGCCGGACGATAACCCCTTTGTGGGCCAGCAGGGCGTGCGCCCGGAGATCTGGTCCTATGGCCAGCGCAACCCGCAGGGGTTGGCGTTGAACCCCTGGAGCGGCACGATCTGGGAAAACGAACATGGCCCGCGCGGTGGCGATGAAATCAACATCATCGAGCGCGGCAAAAACTATGGCTGGCCCCTGGCAACCCACGGCATCAATTATTCGCTGACGCCGATTCCGGAAGCCAAGGGCAAGGCTGTGGAGGGCACTGTGGAACCCCACCACGTCTGGGAAAAATCACCCGGCATCAGTGGCATGGCGTTCTATGACGCCGAGCGTTTCAAAGCCTGGGACCACAACCTGTTTATCGGCGCGTTGGCCAGCCAGGAGTTGATTCGCCTGCAGTTCGATGGCGACAAGGTGATCCACGAGGAGCGCCTGCTGGGCGGGTTGAAGGCACGGATTCGCGATGTGCGTCAGGGGCCGGACGGCTTCCTGTACGTGCTGACCGATGAGGACAAGGGCGTACTGTATCGCGTCGGCCTGAATCAGGACTGACAGAGGCTGATGGTCCAATGTGGGAGCTGGCTTGAAGGCCGCCAATTTCTCCTGTGGCGAGCAGGCTTGTCCTGCGTTGGGCTGCGAAGCGGCCCGAGTGAAGGCACTGCAATTTTCCGGAAAAAACTCGGCGTCCGGGTTAGG
>NZ_VBVZ01000778.1 GCF_005863185.1 Pseudomonas edaphica | reverse complement strand
TCGCCGGAATCGTTTGCCGAGTACCACGCCAACCCGCTGCTCGGTTTGATCGCCGAAGCGTGGCTAGGCCCGAGCTTTCAGATGACGGCGCAAGTCAACGTGGTCCACCCTGGCGGGCAAGCACAGCAGCCGCACCGTGACTATCACCTGGGCTTTCAGACCACTGAGGTGGTTGAACGCTTTCCGCTGCCGCTGCATCTGTTGTCGCAATACTTGACGCTGCAAGGCGCGGTAGCCCATTCGGATATGCCGCTGGAAAGCGGGCCGACCCAACTGCTGCCCTTCTCCCAGCAATACCCGCTGGGTTACCTGGCCTGGCGCCGCGCGGAGTTTATCGACTACTTCCAGCAGCACGCCGTGCAACTGCCGCTGAACAAGGGCGACCTGCTGTTCTTCAACCCGGCGCTGTTCCACGCGGCGGGCAGCAACCGCACGACACATCACCGGCGCATGGCCAACCTGCTGCAAATCTCGTCGGCGTTCGGCAAGCCCATGGAAGCCCTCGACCGCGACCGCATGATGCTCGCGGTGTACCCGGTGTTGCTGGCCAACCCTGCGTTGAATGCCGAAGCGGTGATCGCCTGTACGGCCGACGGTTATGCCTTCCCCACCAACCTCGACACCGACCCGCCCTTGCACGGGCTCGCCCCGCAAACCGGGCAGCAATTAATGCAACAAGCCCTTGACGAACGCTGGCCCTATTCAGACTTCGCCGCTGCCGTGGCGCAACTGCGGGCCAAGCGCCAGGCATGAATCCCACTGCTTTTACAACAACAAAAAGAACGGAGCATAACCATGAAGAAGCAACTCCTCGCAGCACTGCTGACCCTCGCTGTTACGCCCTGGGCCTGGGCGGATATACGTATCGGCGTGAGCATCGCCCAGGTCGACGATGTGTTCCTCGCACAGATGCGTGACTACATGGCGGCCCACGCCAAGGAGCTACCCGGCGTGACCCTGCAATTTGAAGACGCCCAGGGCGATGTGGTGCGCCAACTCAATCAGGTGCAGAACTTTACCGCCCAGGGCATGGACGCGATTATCGTCAACGCGGTGGACACGGCGGCCACGCAGAAAATGACCGTCAATGCCCAGCAGGCCAAGATCCCGCTGGTGTACGTCAACCGCCGCCCGGAGTTCAAGGACGTGCCGCCGGGTGTGGGCTATGTCGGTTCGGATGAGATCAAGGCCGGGGAAATTCAGATGCGCTATCTGGCACAAAAGATGGGCGGCAAAGGCAACCTTGCGATCATGCTCGGGCTACTGTCCAACAATGCCACGCACAACCGCACGCTGGGGGTGAAGACCGTGCTCAAGGATTACCCGGATATCAAGATTGTCGAGGAGCAAAGCGCCGAATGGCAGCGCGGCAAAGCGATTGACCTGATGAACAACTGGATTGTGTCCGGGCGCAAAATCGATGCCGTGGCGGCGAATGCCGATGAAATGGCGATTGGCGCAGCTATGGCGATCAGCCAGGCGGGCCTGCAGCCGGGCAAAGATATACTGGTGGCCGGCAGCGATGGCGGCGCTGCAGGGTTGGATGCGGTGAAGAAAGGCCAGTTGCTGGTGACGGTGTATCAGGACAACAAAGGCCAGGCCGTCGGCTCGATTGACCTGGCGGTGAAGATGGTCAAGAAGGAACCCTATGTGGCTGAGCTGACCATTCCCTATCAGCAGATCACCAAAGACAATTACCAGGCGTTTCTGAACCCTTAATCCCTTGCCTATGGCCAGGTTTTCTTGTGGCGAGCGGGCTTGTTGTGGCGAGCGGGCTTGCCACAATAAGTTTGCTCAGCCAGGGGGGATTTCATCTCAGCCTCAAGACCACCAGGGCACCGAGCCCGAAGAGGCAGGCCACGCCCACTGCATAGGCCAGCGTGCGCCAGGGTTGCAGCCCTGCCAGATACGTCACCGTGTGCGCCAATCGGGCCAGGGTAAACAGGCCAAAGAGCCAACCCGTGACACCCTGGGAACTCCCCAGCGCCACACATAATCCGCCCAACACAAAAAACAGCGGGATGTTTTCCAGGTCATTGGCCCACGCCCTTTGCGCCCTCACGACGTGTGGCAATTCTTGTGGCTGCGCCATGCGGCTGAAGAATGCTGCATCTTCAAGGTTGGTGAACGCCCGCCGCCGAATCCGCCAAAAACCCTGGTAGCAGGAAATCGCGAACATTTTCAGGCACAGCACCAGCACACAGCCTGCGTAGATAGCTAGCAGGTCATTCATCGCGCAGCCCATTGACGACGATATAAAGCAGCGGCCCCACCGAAACAAACACTGCCGTCAGCAAGAAATACGGCAGCACAGACACTACCGACCGCCCGCGCCCACGCGCATCCCGATACATCCACACACACGCCAGCACCGCCATCAAGTACAGGTCAATCACCACCTGCGCGGTGTCCGGCCGTGACATCAATTGCCGCCCGAAGGCCAGCAGTGATTGCTCGGCGGTGAGCATCGTCGCCAGCGTATAGAGTGAAAATCCAACTAACCCGACCAGGGCAATAGAG
>NZ_VBVZ01000777.1 GCF_005863185.1 Pseudomonas edaphica | reverse complement strand
GCGTAGCCGACCCGAGCGAGATGGCCGGTGCGGTGCTGTTCCTGGCCAGTGATGCGTCCAGCTACACCACCGGTGTGTCGCTGAATGTGGACGGTGGCTTCCTGTCCTGACCTGACCTTCCAGGCACCGCAAAATCCCTGGGGTAGCAAGCTTACTGTGGCGAGCAAGCTTGCTTGCGCTGGGGTGCGAAGCGCCCCCAAAAATCGGGAGACTGCTGCACAGTCCAACGGGAGCAAGCTCCCTCGCCACACACTCAAGGGCGCTTGAACTGTTGGCGTAGCGCCTCTATGCGCGGGCGGCAAACGCAGCCCTCCAAGTGATCATTGACCATCCCCATCGCCTGCATCAGCGCGTACATCGTGGTGGGGCCAACAAAGGTCCAGCCGCGCTTCTTCAAGGCTTTGGACAAACGCACCGACGCCGGTGACGTCGGGTTGCCGGTCCAGTACGCCATGTCCACCACCGCCGGGCGTTCCTCGGGCGTGGGTTCAAACGCCCACAACCAGCGCGCCAGCGAACCGGTTTCGTCCACCAACTCACAGGCCCGGCGTGCGTTATTGATGGTCGAGACGATCTTCGCGCGGTTGCGCACGATGCCTGGGTCGTTCATCAGCCGCTCGATATCGGCCTCGGTGTAGTCGGCGACACGGCGAAAATCAAACCCTTCGAACGCCGCCCGAAACTGCTCGCGCTTGCGCAAAATGGTGATCCACGCCATGCCCGCCTGGAAACCTTCCAGGCAGATCTTCTCGTACAGTTGGATATCGTCTGCGACCGGCACACCCCACTCGGCGTCGTGGTAACGCGGGTACTCCGGTGCGGCCGTGCGCCAGGTGCAGTGAGTCTGGCCTGCTGAATCCGTGGTCAATCCTGGTTTGTCCATCGACTACCTCGCCAATCAAGGCGCGGATCATAAGCGAAAAAATTTACTGCCCGCCAACCGCTCAAGCATCACCCTTACCGACCAACTGGTCAGACCGGGACCTGACAACCGTCGAATATTTACTTGTGATTTGAAAAAAACCCAGCGTAGACTGGCCGCGCACTGGACATACCGGTAAGACCACAACAATTAAGCCCTGGAACCACCAGGGCACCGAATAGAGATCCCTCCCATGCTCAGATGGTGCTCGCGTTCGATTTTCCTGCAAGTCGTGATTGGCCTGATGTTAGGCGTTATCTGCGGCCTGGCCCTTCCCGAATTCTCCTCACAACTCAAACCCCTGGGTGACGGCTTTATCAAGCTGATCAAAATGCTGATTGGCCTGATCGTATTCTGCGTGGTGGTCAGCGGGATCTCCGGCGCCGGCGACCTGAAGAAGGTCGGACGCATTGGCTTGAAGTCAGTGATCTACTTCGAAGTGCTGACCACCGTCGCCCTCGTGATCGGCCTGATCATGGCCTTCAGCACGGGTATTGGCCAAGGCGCCAATATTCACTTGGAGCAACTGTCGTCCGCCGGTCTCAATGAGCTGGCCGACAAGGGCCAGCACATTCGCGGCACCAGCCAGTTCCTGATGGACCTGATCCCCAATTCGGTGATCGGCGCCTTTGCCGACAACAATGTGCTGCAAGTGCTGCTGTGTTCGGCAGCGCGCTGAACCTGGTGGGCGAAGCCGCTTCCGGCATCTCGCGGCTGATCAACGAGCTGAGCCATGTAATCTTTCGCATCATGGGCATGATTGTGCGTCTGGCGCCGATCGGTGTATTCGGCGCCATCGCCTTTACCACCAGCACCTACGGCCTGGATTCGCTGCAACACCTGGGCAGCCTGGTGGGTTTGTTCTATCTGACCTGCTTTGTTTTTGTCGGGCTGGTGCTGGGCCTGGTGATGCGTTTGTCCGGCCTGCGCATGCTGCCGCTGCTCAAGTACCTGCGCGAAGAGCTGCTGATCGTGATGGGCACCGCCTCCTCCGACGCGGTATTGCCGCAGATCATGCGTAAACTCGAGCACTTGGGCATTGGCAGCTCCACCGTCGGCCTGGTGATTCCGACCGGTTATTCGTTCAACCTCGACGGTTTCTCGATCTACCTGACCCTGGCCATCGTATTTATCGCCAATGCCACCGGGACACCGCTGTCGATGACTGATTTGCTGACCATCCTGCTGGTGTCGTTGATCACCTCCAAAGGTGCCCACGGCATTCCGGGCTCGGCGCTGGTGATTTTGGCGGCCACGCTGACCGCGATCCCGGCGATTCCGGTGGTGGGGCTGGTGCTGGTGTTGGCGGTGGACTGGTTCATGGGCATCGGCCGCGCGCTGACTAACCTGATCGGCAACTGTGTCGCTACCGTGGCCATTGCCCGTTGGGAAAAAGACATTGATATCCAGCGCGCCAACAAGGTGCTCGATGGCGAGCAAGGGTATGCCTTCCAGGCCAAGAAGCCGGTGCTGCCGGCGCATCAGGAATTCTAGCAACGCGATCCAACTGTGGGAGCTGGCTTGTCGGGTCGCCGCATCGCTGCGATAGCGGTGGGTCAGCCATAGAGATGTTGGCTGGCAGTCAGTCATCGCAGCGA
>NZ_VBVZ01000776.1 GCF_005863185.1 Pseudomonas edaphica | reverse complement strand
CCATTGAGGATGGCGCGCACGGCTTGGCGATGGGCGTGGATCTGTTCGTTGAGGAACGGGCTGAGGGGCAACTGGTGCTTGAGTTCAAGGGAACTGGGCAGGCGCTGGGTCAGGGCTTCATTGGCGCTGGACAGGTTGGCAACAGGCAAGGCGGCAGTGGCAGAGTTCATATTCAAGGCTTCCTGGGCAAGCGGCGGGCTGTTCCCGCACGCTCTGCCCTACTGGGGTGTTCGACAATTGGCCGTATTGGCTACGTGTGTTGGCTTGCCACCAATAGGTGACCGATCGGAGGCGGCAGGCTGTCCCGAACGGAGCTTGCTAAATCGCCATGCAGTCGAAGTGTCGTAACGGTAATAAGTGGCGTAGTTCATGTCGTGAGTCCTTTTAGTGTTCGGTGTGAAGCAAAATTATTGGGGCCTTGAAAAAACAAAACCCCCGGTCGGGGAGCCGACCGGGGGTTAGATTTCTCTGGTAGGCGACCCCTTGAGTAGTGGGCGCCGATTTCAGGTATCAGGCGCGCCAGTGGCTAAACCAATACCCAAAATAAAAGCTGACCAGTGCGCTCAAACCGCTCACACGGGTAGCCGACACCGAGCGCTGGGCGCTGGCAGCAGGGCAAACCTGAGTATGGGTGAGTTGCAACATGGTGTGTCTCCAAATGATGGGTGGAGCTTACTAGAGGCACGCGGGTTGATTCAATCAGTAATTTCTATCGCATGACCTACTTACGGCTATGGGGTAAGTGCCGATATGCTGGTAACACGTTAATAATGATTGCCAGGACGCGACCATGACTGCCTTGACCCTCGCCGCAGCTCAAACCACTTCCATCGCCGGCGACGTGCCGGGCAACATCCAGGGGCACCTGAGGTTCATGCAGGCGGCGGCGGAGCAGGGCGTGCAATTGTTGGTGTTTCCGGAATTGTCGTTGACCGGCTATGAACCCGCTTTGGCCGCCCAACTGGCAATTACGCCCGAGGACGTGCTGCTGGCGCCGCTACGTGAGATGGCGCAAGAGTTGCGAATGACCGCAGTGGTGGGCATGCCGATTCGCTTGGCACCCAGGTCCGATGTGTTTATTGGCGCCCTGGTATTGGGCGCAGATGGCTCGCTGGCGGTCTACACCAAGCAGCATTTGCACCCGGGCGAAGAGGTGGCGTTTGTCGCAGGGCAGGGCGGTGCAGCACTCGAATGGGCGGATGACCGGATTGCGCTGGCGGTCTGTGCGGACTTTTCCCACGCCAGCCATCCGCGTCTGGCAGCAGAGGCTGGCGCTACGGTGTACGCCGCCGGTGTGCTGATCAGCGAAGGCGGGTACGCGACCGACAGCGCGCTGCTTCAGGGGTATGCCGCAGAGCATCGCATGCTGGTACTGATGGCCAACCATGGTGGCCCGTCCGGCGGTTATACCTGTGCGGGGCGCAGCGCTATCTGGAGCGCTGATGGAACCCTGCTTGCCGACGTACCGGGCATTGGCGAGGCCTTGGTGATTGCTCGCCGCAACGGTGAGCAATGGACTGGCCAAGTGGTAGCCTTCTGAAATGGCTTTTCACCTGCGCGCGGCGACGGACCGCGACCTGCCATTCGCACGAACGCTGACCCATGAAGCCATGAACCGCTATTACCTGCAGTACGATTTGTTGTGGTCTGACCATGGCTTTGACGTCGCCTGGGCTTCGCGTGAAAACTGGCTGATTTGCCAGAATGAAACCGTGATGGGGTTTATCAGCGTGAATCGTGACAGCCAGGCACTCTATATTCGCGAATTACACCTGCTCGAGCGCTGCCGCAAACAGGGCGCTGGCAGTTGGGTGTTACAGCAGATGGTGCTTAAGACGTGTGCGCAGGGCTTGGGCCTTTTACGCTTGACCGTGTTCAAGACCAACCCGGCGAGACGCCTGTATCAGCGCCAAGGGTTGAGTATTGTCGGGGAGGAGGACTGCTTTTGGCGCATGGAGCGCGAGTGTCGGGCGGCTGTCGTGGACTAAATCAGGCACGCTGTAGGAATAAGCGCATACTGCGCTCAGGACACACTGCTTGGATTAAGGTGTTGAGCGACGCGTTCATCCACGATAATCCCTTCTTTCATGCCCAGCAGCACCGCTACTTTATGGGCTTCCCCACGCCGTCCCTTTTTACGCCCAGCAAGCACTTGATACGTGGTGGCCGGATCAACGCCATGTTCACGTGCGAACGCTTGAACTGACTTTCCTTGATATTCCAGCCAGGCCTTGGCTTGTGCAGCGGTACGGATTCCGGGCATAGTTCAAAACCGTTCAAGTTTGTGTAATACGAGATGAATGTGTCACCTCTTGGGGTGTGCCAGATAGGATCATACATCCAAATGAGTGGAATCGGTTCGCGTTTGCGGCAAGAAAGAGAGCGACTTGGCTTGTCGCAAAAAGCATTTGGTGAAATTGGAGGGGTTGAGGCCAATGCCCAGGGTAAATATGAAAATGGGGGCCGGGCGCCTAAAGCCGACTACCTGTCACGGGTAGCCGAAAAAGGTGTGGACATCCTGTATG
>NZ_VBVZ01000775.1 GCF_005863185.1 Pseudomonas edaphica | reverse complement strand
GAAAACGCGCTGTTCGAGAAGCAACTGCTCAGCGGCGAAATCGAAGTGGTGCTCACGCCCCAAGGCACCCTGGCCGAAAAAATGCGCGCAGGCGGCGCCGGCATCCCGGCCTTCTTCACCGCCACCGGCGTCGGCACTCCGGTGGCCGAAGGCAAGGAGACCCGCGAGTTCAACGGTCGCCCGTACCTGATGGAAGAGTCCATCACCGGCGACTTCGCCATTGTCAAAGGCTGGAAAGCCGACCACTTCGGCAACGTCATCTACCGCCATACCGCGCAGAACTTCAACCCGCTGGCGGCTACTGCGGGCAAGATCACCGTGGTCGAAGTGGAAGAAATCGTCGAACCGGGCGAGCTGGACCCGGCGCATATCCACACCCCAGGGATTTACGTCGACCGAGTCATTTGCGGCACCTTCGAGAAGCGCATCGAACAGCGCACCGTCCGCAAATAATCCGCCAGCCCAAATAATAAGGAGACAACACATGGCTCTTACCCGCGAACAAATGGCTCAACGCGTCGCCCGCGAAATGCAGGACGGTTTCTACGTCAACCTCGGCATCGGCATCCCGACCCTGGTGGCCAACTACATCCCCGAAGGCATGGAAGTGATGCTGCAATCGGAAAACGGCCTGCTCGGCATGGGCCCGTTTCCGACCGAAGAAACCATCGATGCCGACATGATCAACGCCGGCAAACAAACCGTGACCGCACGCATCGGCGCCTCGATCTTCTCCTCTGCCGAGTCCTTCGCAATGATTCGCGGCGGACATGTCGACCTCACCGTGCTCGGCGCATTTGAAGTGGACGTGCAGGGCAACATCGCGTCGTGGATGATCCCCGGCAAGCTGGTCAAGGGCATGGGCGGCGCCATGGACCTGGTGGCCGGTGCAGAAAACATCATCGTGATCATGACCCACGCGTCCAAGGACGGGGAGTCCAAACTGCTCAGCCAGTGCAGCCTGCCGCTGACCGGCGCCAAGTGCATCAAGCGCGTGCTGACAGACCTTGCGTACCTGGAAATCGAAAATGGCGCTTTTGTCCTCAAGGAACGCGCACCTGGCGTCAGCGTTGAAGAGATTGTGAGCAAGACCGCCGGTAAACTGATCGTCCCGGACCACGTTCCAGAAATGCACTTCCAGTGAGGACAGATTCCATGCAAGACGTCGTGATTGTTGCTGCCACCCGCACCGCCGTGGGCAGCTTTCAAGGAGCGCTGGCCAGCATTCCGGCACCGGAGTTGGGCGCGGCCGTGATCCGTCGCCTGCTGGAGCAGACCGGTCTGGACCCGGCTCAGGTCGATGAAGTGATCCTCGGCCAGGTACTGACCGCAGGCAGCGGCCAGAACCCGGCGCGCCAGGCCTCTATTCTGGCGGGTCTGCCCCATGCGGTGCCGGCTTTGACCCTGAACAAGGTCTGCGGCTCGGGCCTCAAAGCCCTGCACCTGGGTGCCCAAGCCATCCGTTGTGGTGACGCTGAGGTGATCATCGCCGGCGGCATGGAGAACATGAGCCTGGCGCCTTACGTATTGCCCGCTGCGCGCACGGGTTTGCGCATGGGCCACGCCAAGATGCTCGACAGCATGATCACTGACGGCCTGTGGGATGCGTTCAACGACTACCACATGGGCATCACCGCCGAGAACCTGGTGGACAAGTACGGCATCAGCCGTGAAGCCCAGGACGCCTTCGCCGCCGCCTCCCAGCAGAAAGCCGCCGCCGCTATCGAAGCCGGCCGGTTTGTCGATGAGATCACTCCGATCCTGATTCCACAGCGCAAGGGTGATCCGTTGTCCTTCGCCGTGGATGAGCAACCGCGCGCCGGCACCACAGCCGAGTCGCTGGCCAAGCTCAAGCCCGCGTTCAAGAAAGAGGGTAGCGTCACCGCCGGCAACGCCTCCAGCCTCAATGACGGCGCCGCCGTTGTCTTGTTGATGAGCGCCGAAAAAGCCAAGGCTCTCGGCCTGCCGGTGCTGGCGCGTATCGCCAGCTACGCCAACGCCGGCGTGGACCCTGCGATCATGGGCATCGGCCCGGTCTCGGCTACCCGCCGCTGCCTGGACAAAGCCGGTTGGAGCCTGGGTGACCTGGACCTGATCGAAGCCAACGAAGCCTTCGCCGCGCAATCTCTGGCGGTGGGCAAAGAGCTGGAGTGGGATGCGAACAAGGTCAACGTCAACGGCGGCGCCATCGCCATCGGCCACCCGATCGGCGCCTCAGGCTGCCGCGTGCTGGTGACCCTGCTGCATGAAATGATCAAGCGCGACGCCAAGAAAGGCCTTGCCACCTTGTGCATCGGCGGCGGCCAAGGGGTAGCCCTGGCCCTCGAGCGCAGTTGATCTAAAGAGCAGCAGGCTAATTGTGGCGAGGGAGCTTGCTCCCGTTGGGCTGCGCAGCAGCCCCTGTCGACAAGAGCAACATGAGAAAAGGCTCGATTCCACGAAAAATCGGGCCTTTTCTTTGCCCGGTTTTCCTGAAAAAAAACAATACTCATGTGGGAGCTGGCTTGCCTGCGATAGCGGTGTGTCAG
>NZ_VBVZ01000774.1 GCF_005863185.1 Pseudomonas edaphica | reverse complement strand
GCTGCTCTATATTGGTTCGACCAAAATAAAGTGTCAGGGTAAAGCCTGCGGTATTGCTGTAAAGGGGATGACTCAAGGCTTTATCGAGGGTTTTATCCAGGTCATCCAGTGACAAGCCTTACAGCGACTTGTTAGTCAGTTCACTGATGGTGCGTACCGACGGAATCACCTTGTGCCCGCGCGCTTCGGCCAACAACGAGCAGTAGTAGCCGTGGCCCAGGTACTTGTAACTGCGGCACAGATTGATCACCTGCACACGCTTGCCCGTCTCGCTTTCACGGGTTTGTTCAAGGTATTCCTGGGCGGTCACGATGTCTTCGCTGGGGAAGTAAGAGGCCCAATCTTCCTTGCGTTCGACAATGATCACCACTTGGCTGGAACCTTTGCTCGCGACCGATAAATAACCGCTGGAAGTTATTGTCGCCGCGACGTTTTGCTCGGATACTTCACGCCAATGACCTTGTACCGCTGACATAATATTTGATCCGCTTTAGAGAACTCGACCTTTTCTATTAAGCACGATCTTTTAGAGAAGTCCCGTTTCGTTACGCAACTTTTACGGCGGTTATATGGCTCTTTCCTTTCGCGTTGCAACCCCTGCTGATGTGCCTGAACTGGTCGCACTGGAACAGCACTGTTTCACCACCGACCGGCTCTCGTTGCGCAGTTTCCAGTGGATGATCAGCCGTGCCCATGGCCAGTTGCTGGTGGCGGAAAATGATGCGCAGTTGCAAGGTTATGCACTGGTGCTGTTCCATCGCGGCACTTCATTGGCGCGCCTGTACTCCATCGCCATCGCCGAGCATGCGCGCGGCATGGGCTTGGGCAAGCAATTGCTGACGCGCATCGAGGCCTGCGCCCTGGAACATGATTGCGCCTATCTGCGCCTGGAAGTACGCACCGACAACCCCGGCGCCCTGGCGCTGTACGAGCGCAACGGCTATCGCCGCTTTGCGCTGATAAATGACTATTACGAAGATCACACCGCCGCTATTCGACTGGAAAAACGCATCCTCCAGCACCAGGTCGCACGCCCCCAGAGCGTGCCGTATTACCAACAGACCACCGACTTCACCTGTGGCGCCGCATGCCTGCTGATGGCCATGGGCGCGTTGCTGCCAGGTCGCGTGGCCGGGCGGCGCGAAGAACTGCAGATCTGGCGTGAAGCCACCACCGTGTTCATGACCGCAGGCCATGGCGGCTGCAGCCCGCAAGGCTTGGCTTTGGCGGCCTGGCGCCGGGGTTTTCGGGTGCGTATGCAGGTGAATGTGCGCGGGCCGTTGTTTCTGGATGGCGTGCGCGACCAGCACAAAAAGGACGTGATGCGCTTAGTGCATGAGGCGTTTGAAGAGGAATTGGTCGGCAGCGACGTCGAACAGGTATTCGGCGGCGCGCTGGATTTACCGCAGGTATTGCAGGCCGGCGGGCAGCCGCTGGTACTGATCAGCAGCTACCGCCTCACCCGTTCCAAGTCGCCACATTGGGTGATGGTCACCGACTGCGATGAAGAGTTCGTCTACCTGCACGACCCCGACGTGGACCACAGCCAGCATCGCCAATCCCTGGACTGCCAGCATCTGCCGGTCAGCCATGGGGAGTTCGAGCGCATGTGCCGTTTTGGCAATAACAAATTGCGCGCGGCCGTCGTGTTGTTTAAGCCACCTGCTTGACGCCGGCCTTGGCTTCCAGCTCGCGCACCAGCGGCAGGACGCGCTGGCCGAAGTATTCGACCTCTTCCTGAAAATGCAGGAAGCCAGCCAGTATCAGGTCCACGCCCACAGCCTTGAGCGCGACTATGCGCTCGGCGATCTGCTGCGGCGTGCCAATCAAGTTGGTCTTGAAGCCGTCGTTGTATTGCACCAGGTCTTCAAAGCTGGACTTGGCCCAGTTACCCTCGCCTTCCGGTGAGGCCTTGCCCGCCTGTTTGGCCGCATCGCCAAACGCATTCACCGCTTCGGGGTCGGCCTTGTCGATGATTTCGGCGAGCACGGCGCGGGCTTCTTCTTCGGTGTCGCGGGCGATCACAAACGCGTTTACACCGACTTTCACCGAGTGGTGATTGGCCGCGGCCTTGATGCGGAGATCGTCAACCTGGGCCTTGATGCCTTCGGGCGTGTTGCCGTTGGTGAAGTACCAGTCCGACACGCGTGCCGCCATGTCCCGCGCCGCCCGTGAGCTGCCGCCCTGGAACACTTCCGGCTGGCCGAGTGGCTTGGGTTTGAGGCTGTAATTGTTGAAGCGGTAGAAGTCGCCCTTGAAAGTGAAATCGTCCTGGCTCCAGATGCCTTTGAGGGCACGGATAAACTCCTCGGAACGGCGATAACGTTCGTCATGTTCCAGCCAGGGTTCGCCGATGGCCTGGAATTCGCCCTTGAACCAGCCACTGACGATATTCACCGCGATGCGCCCATTGGTGAGCTGGTCGATGGTCGCCAGCTGCTTGGCCGCCAGCGCCGGCTGCCAAGGGCCAGGCAGGATCGCGGCGATCACCTTGAGCCTAGTGGTCGCCGCCAGCAACGCATGGCTGAACGCTACAGACT
>NZ_VBVZ01000773.1 GCF_005863185.1 Pseudomonas edaphica | reverse complement strand
CGAAATGTTCGAGGTTGGCCTGACGGTCATGCCATACCAGGCTGGTCTGGACCAAGGCGATATTCAGGTCGGGCAATGCAGTCAAATCACGCATAGTTTCTCCGCCGCGTGTTGCAGCGTCTCCTCGCGTTTGGCAAAGCACAGGCGCACCAGGCGCTGGCCTTGCGGCGGGCTCTGATAGAACACCGAGACGGGGATGGTCGCCACGCCGTGTTCGCGGGTCATCCACAGTGACATGGCGACGTCATCCAGGTCGGGGCGAATCTGCGAGTAATCCACCAGTTGGAAGTAAGTGCCGGCCACCCGGGTAAAGCTGAAACGCGACGGCGCCAGCAGGTCGCAGAACAGGTCGCGCTTGGCTTGATAAAAGGCCGGCAATTGCTCGACGTGTTCCGGGTGTTCGGCCATGAAGTCAGCCAAAGCGTACTGCAAAGGGGTCACGCCGCAAAAGTTGACATATTGATGCACCTTGCGCAGCTCGGCGGTCAGGGCCGGGGGTGCGACCACGTAGCCGGTTTTCCAGCCAGTGACGTGGTAGGTCTTGCCGAAGGAGCTGACCACAAACGCCCGCTGATACAACTCTTCGTGGGCCAGCACGCTGACATGGGGCACGCCGTCGAACACCAGGTGTTCGTAGACCTCATCGCTGATCAGGTAGATATCGCGGTCGCGGATAAGCTCGGCCAACTGGTCCAGCTCGGCCCGGCTGATCAACGCGCCGGTGGGGTTGTGCGGCGAGTTGAGGATGATCATGCGCGTGCGCGGTGAGAGCGCAGCCTTGATCTTGTCAAAGTCGAGCGCGAAGCCTTGCAGGCTCAATTGCACATGCACGCAACGGCCACCGGCCAGCTCGACCGACGGCTCGTAGCTGTCGTAGCTGGGGTCGAACACGATGACTTCATCGCCGTTGCGGATGACCGCCTGGATCGCGCAAAAGATCGCCTCGGTCGCGCCTGGGGTGATGGTCACTTCGCTGTCGACATCCACTGTGGCGTCATAACTGCGGGCGATCTTGGCCGCCACTTGTTGGCGCAACACGGGCAGGCCGGTCATCGGTGCGTATTGGTTATGGCCGAGGGCAATATGCTTGCCCACGGCATCGAGCAACCCTTGAGGGCCATTAAAATCGGGAAAGCCCTGGGACAGGTTAAGCGCGCCGGTTTCGGCAGCCAATTGCGACATTGTAGTAAAAATGGTGGTGCCGACATTCGGCAGCTTGCTGGTGATCATCGGAGGCCCCTGCAGGTGAGCCCCAAGTTTTAAGCTGCCCTAAGCATCGGGTCAAGGCACAAACCACCGCGCACAAAAAAGGGCTCCAAAGGAGCCCTTTTTGCAGCGTGTCGCTCACAACTCAAAGCGGCGCTTATTTCTTGTCGCGGCGCTTCTTGTCGGCCTTCTTGTGGTGAGTCATCAAACGACGCTTCTTGTTCACCTGACGGTCAGTCAGTGTGTTCTTGTTGCCTTCGTATGGGTTCTCGCCACCCTTGAACTCGATACGGATCGGCGTACCGACCAGTTTCAAGACACGGCGGTAGGTGTTTTCCAGGTAACGCACGTAGGACTTGGGCACCTTCTCGATCTGGTTACCGTGGATCACGATAATCGGCGGGTTGGCACCACCCAAGTGGGCGTAACGCAGTTTGATCCGACGGTTGTTGACCATCGGTGGCGCGTGCTCACCGACCGCATCTTCCAGGATCTGGGTCAGGCGGTTGGTCGGCCAGCGGGTAACCGCAGACTTGAACGAGTTCTGTACGGACGCGTAGAGGTTGCCCACGCCGGTGCCGTGCAGTGCCGAGATAAAGTGGATATCGGCGAACTCGACGAAGAACAGCCGACGTTGCAGCTCGATCTTGACGAAATCGCGCTCGCTCGGCGTCATGCCGTCCCACTTGTTGATCGCGATGACCAGGGCACGACCGGCTTCCAGGGCAAAGCCCAGCAAGTTGAGGTCGTGGTCCACCACGCCTTCGCGGGCGTCCATCACGAAGATCACCACGTTGGCGTCTTTGATCGCCTGCAGGGTTTTGACCACCGAGAACTTTTCAACTTCCTCGTGGATCTTGCCGCGCTTGCGCACACCGGCGGTGTCGATCAGCGTGTACTTCTCGTCGTTACGTTCGAACGGGATGTAGATACTGTCGCGGGTAGTACCCGGCTGGTCATACACGATGACCCGGTCTTCACCGAGCATGCGGTTAACCAGGGTCGACTTGCCGACGTTCGGACGGCCGATGATGGCGATCTTGATACCGTCTTTTTCGCTCGGGCCAGGAATGCGCTTGGCTTCCTCACCTTCGGCAACGATCTCTTCCTCGCCCTCTTCTTCCTCAGCGTCATCCTTGGGGAAGTCGCGCAGGGCGATTTCCAGCATCTGGGTGATGCCGCGACCGTGGGCACCGGCGACCGGGATCGCATCGCCCAGGCCCATTGGGCTGAATTCGGCACGGGCCGCTTCAGGATCGATGTTATCGATCTTGTTGGCGACCAGATAGGAACGCTTGTTGCGCTTGCGCAGGTTCTCGCCAATCATCTGGTCG
>NZ_VBVZ01000772.1 GCF_005863185.1 Pseudomonas edaphica | reverse complement strand
GCGTGGAAGCTTATGCAGCAACCAACGACATTTCCCTCGCCGGCCTGCAAGCAGCCCTTGAGCGCGCCGAACAGCAAGCCCGGCAGATTTCGCCCCATGCCCTGCTCGACTTGCACACACAACAGGTCTCCAGTGACGTGGCCGACTACCTGTCGCCCGACCTCGACCAGCCCTTCCCATCCCTGAGCGACTGCTACCAACTGCTCGGCGATGAATCCGCCAGCGTGCCCAAGGATGAGCGCCTGGTCAGTTGGGAAGTCAGCCTGGGCACCACGCGGGTTGAACAGATCTACCTCAACAGCGCCGGTGCCGAGCTGCGCCAGGCTCAGCGTTTCGTCTTTCCGGGCCTGAGCGTCACCGCCTTCGACGGCAACGACAGCCAGACCCGCACCCTGGGCGGCACCAACTTCGGCCAGCAAGGCAGTGCGAACGTGATTCGCCGCTTCGGCCTGGCCGGCGCCGCCCGCACAGTCGCCGATGAAGCCCTGCAACTGCTGCTCGCGCCGAACACGCCCCACGGCCCGCGTGACCTGCTGCTGATGCCCGACCAGATGATCCTGCAGATCCACGAGTCCATCGGCCACCCGCTGGAACTGGACCGCATCCTGGGCGATGAGCGTAACTACGCCGGCACCAGTTTTGTGAAGGCCAGCGACTTCGGCCACCTGCAATACGGCTCGCCCTTGCTCAACGTGACCTTCGACCCGGACATCCCCGAACAGCTCGCCAGCTATGGGCATGACGACGACGGCACGGCCGCCAGCAAGCAATTCCTGATACGCGATGGCCTGCTGCTCAAGCCCTTGGGTGGCGCGCTGTCGCAATTTCGCGCGAACTTGCCAGGCGTGGCCAACAGCCGCGCGTGCGGCTGGAATCGGCCGCCCATCGACCGCATGGCCAACCTCAATATCGAGGCCGGCGACAAGACCCAGGCTGAGCTGGTCAGCGGCATCGAGCACGGCATTCTGATGAGCACCAACCGCTCCTGGTCCATCGATGACGCGCGCAATAAATTCCAGTTCGGCTGCGAGTGGGGCCAGTTGATCGAAAACGGCGAACTCAAGGGCGTGGTCAAAAACCCCAACTACCGCGCCATCTCCGCGCAGTTCTGGCGCAACCTCAGCGCCGTCGGCGACGCCAGCACCTTCCAGGTGTTGGGCACGCCCAACTGCGGCAAAGGCGAACCCAACCAGGTGATCCGCGTGGGCCACGCTTCACCGGCGTGTGTGTTCAGTGATATCGACGTGTTCGGGGGAGATGCCTGATGAATAACTTCAAGGCACTGGTGGGTTGGCTCAAGCAAGCCGTCACCGACAAGGAACAGTTTCACCTGGGCTACGCTGACGAGTCGTCCGAGTTCGTGCGCTTCAACCACGCCAAGGTGCGTCAAGCGGGCCAGGTGCAACAGGCCAGCCTCAACCTCAAGCTGATCAACGATGGCCGTCACGCCGACCTCGGTATCACCCTTGCCGGTGAGCCGGCGCTGGATCGCCAGCGCCTGGCCGACGGCCTGCAACAACTGCGCAAAACCTTGCCATTGTTGCCGCAGGATCCGTACCTGCTGCTGAACCACAACGCCTGGCAAAACCACAACGAACAACTGCGACCGCTGCCGGAACTGGCCCAGGTGCTGGCAGATATCAGCCAGGCCGCCGAAGGTGTGGACCTGGTGGGCTTCTACGCTGCCGGCCCCATCAGCCGTGGCTTTGCCAGTTCCGACGGCGCGTTCGGCTGGCATCAGGCCAATAGCTTCAACTTCGATTTCAGCCTGTTCCACGCCAACGGCGAAGCGGTGAAAGCCAGCTACGCCGGGCACACCTGGGACAGCGCCGAGTTCACTGAGCGTTTCCAGCGGGCGCGTGAGCAGCTGGAGTTTCTTGGCCGCCCGCTGCACAAGCTGCCTCCCGGCCAATACCGCGCCTACCTGGCCCCGGCGGCGTTGGAAGAAATCTTCAGCATTGTCACGTGGGGCGGGTTTTCCGCCCAGGCCATCGCCAGCAAAGGCAGTTGCTTGCAAAAGCTCTACACGGGTGAGCAGTCGCTGAGCCCACTGGTGAAGGTCGATGAGCAGATCAGCGGCTCCCTGAGCCAGGCGTTTTCCACCGAAGGTTACCCACGCGGCGACGTCACCCTGATCAACGCCGGCAAAGCCGAAGGCCAACTGATCAACTCGCGCAGCGCGGCCGAATATGGCCTGAGCACCAACGGCGCCAGCAGCGACGAGTCGCCCAGCGCCTTGCAGATGGCTGCAGGCAACCTGCCCCAGGCCGATATCCTCAAGCAATTGGGCACTGGCTTGTACATCAGCAACCTGTGGTATCTGAACTACTCGGACTTGCCGGCGGCACGCCTGACCGGCATGACGCGCTTTGCGACGTTCTGGGTCGAAGACGGTGAGATCAAGGCGCCGGTGAGCACCATGCGGTTTGATGACAGTGTCTACAGCCTGCTCGGTTCGCAGCTTGAAGCGCTGACCTCGGAACGGGAACTGCTGCTGTCGGCGAGTACGTACAGCCAGCGCAATACCTCCTCCAACCTGCTGCCGGGGGCGCTGGTCAAGCGCCTGACGCTAACGC
>NZ_VBVZ01000771.1 GCF_005863185.1 Pseudomonas edaphica | reverse complement strand
GGTTGGCTGTCGGCTCTTCCCTACCTGGCAGCGGTGATCGGCATGCTGGCGGTGTCGTGGGGCTCGGACAAGCTGCAAAAACGTAAACGTTTTGTGTGGCCGCCGCTGCTGATCGCGTCTATTGCGTTTTACGCGTCCTACGCGCTCGGCGCTGAGCACTTCTGGTGGTCCTACACCCTGCTGGTCATCGCCGGGGCCTGCATGTATGCGCCCTATGGTCCGTTCTTTGCCATCGTCCCGGAAATCCTCCCGGCCAACGTCGCTGGCGGCGCCATGGCGCTGATCAACAGCATGGGCGCGCTCGGTTCGTTCGGCGGTTCGTACCTGGTCGGTTACCTCAATAGCAGCACCGGCTCACCCGGCGCCTCGTACTTGCTGATGAGCGGGGCGCTGATGTTTGCCGTGGTGCTGACGATTTTCCTCAAGCCCGGCGCCAGTGATCGCGTGCCGGTGCCAACCCTGGAGTTGAAGGTAAAAACCTCATGAAAAAGTCTGTGGTCCTGTACAAAAAACTCTCCGCGCCATTGATGGCCCGCCTGCACGAACACGTCGACGTGACCCTGATTGACGCCCTCGACGAACCCGGCCTCGCCCGGCTGCGTGACGCCTTGCCTGGTGCCCATGGTTTGTTGGGTGCCAGCCTGCGCCTGGATGCCAGGCTGCTCGACCTGGCGCCCAAGCTCGAAGCGGTGGCCAGTGTGTCGGTGGGCGTCGACAACTACGACATCGACTACCTGACCCAACGCGGCATCCTGCTCAGCAATACGCCGGATGTGCTTACCGAAACCACGGCGGATACCGGCTTCGCGCTGATCCTGGCCACCGCTCGCCGGGTGGTCGAGCTGGCCGATATGGTGCGTGCCGGGCAGTGGAGCAAGAACATCGGCCCGGCGCATTTTGGCACCGATGTGCATGGCAAGACCCTGGGCATTATCGGCATGGGGCGCATCGGCGAAGCCCTGGCTCAGCGTGGGCATTTCGGTTTTGGTATGCCGGTGATTTACCACAGTCATTCGCCAAAACCGCGGGTAGAGGAGCGCTTTGGGGCGCAGTTTCGTAGCTTGCCGGAGTTGTTGCAGCAGGCTGACTTTGTGTGCCTGACCTTGCCACTCACGGCTGAAACCGAAAAGCTGATTGGCGCGCGTGAGTTTGCGTTGATGGGGCCGGAGACGATTTTTATCAATATCTCGCGTGGCAAGGTGGTGGATGAGGCGGCGCTGGTTGAGGCGCTGCAACAACGCACGATTCGGGCGGCGGGGTTGGATGTGTTTGAGCGCGAGCCGTTGAGTCATGACTCGCCGTTGTTGCGTTTGAACAATGTGGTGGCTACACCGCATATCGGTTCGGCGACCCACGAGACGCGGGAGGCTATGGCCGCTTGCGCGGTGGAAAATTTGCTGTCGGCGCTGGCTGGGGAGCGGCCGGACAATCTGGTTAATCCGAGTGTGTATGCTTGAGCTTGCGGTGGGTCCGTTGGCGGGTTCGGTGACTGGCGTCGCTGCTGTGTACATATCCGTTGCTGCGGTAACGGCCACTTAGGGTTCCGCCCTTACGGCGGCTCACTTTTTGAAGGACCAAAAAGTAAGCAAAAAGTCCTCGCCCCAACACTCGGTGCCTCGCTGTGGCTCGGCATGCCCGCAATCCGCCAGTGATTTGGGGGGTCGCCGCGATGGGCCATCCTTGGCCCAGCGCGGCTAAACCGGCATCCCTGCCGGTTTACCCCCCAAATCCCTGTCAGATTCCGGCCATCGTGTTTAACGGGGCGATTTCAGATCAAGATCAAAAGCGCAGATCAAAAGACCGCTGACTTCGTCATCGAAAAGGATGTAAGGGCCGGAGCAACAGCAACAGCAACAGCAACAGCAACAGCAGAGCCATACTCGGTCAAATGTGGGAGCTGGCTTGCCTGCGATGGCATCAACTCGGTGTGCCTGATGTACCAAGGTGTCTGCATCGCAGGCAAGCCAGCTCCCACAGAAAAGCAGATCCCAGGTGTATGCAAATCCGCTTTTCGCTTTTGATCTAACCACTCAGGTCGGCTTTCAGGCCGCCGTGCTCTGCTTTTGATCTTGATCTTTTGATCTGAGGCGCCCCGTTAACCACGATGGCCGAACGCAGGCTTGAATCCGTGGGTAACCCGGCAGGACGCCGGGTTAGCCGCGCTGGGCCAAGGATGGCCCATCGCGGCGGCCCACGGATTCAAGCCGGAGTGAGGGCATGCCGAGCCTAAGCGAGGCACCGAGTGGTGGGGCGAAGACCTTTTGGTTACTTTTGGGGCGTTTGCCAAAAGTGACCCGCTGTAAGAGCGGAACCAATAGCCGCCGTTACCCAAATAACGGATATACCCCCAACCTACGGCTCCCCGTTGCTGCGGTAACGGCGGCCTATGGTTCCGCTCTTACAGCGGGTCACTTTTGTAAAGACACAAAAGTAACCAAAAAGTCTTCACCCCAACACTCGGTGCCTCGCTTAGGCTCGGCATGCCCTCACTCCGGCTTGAATCCGTGGGCCGCCGCGATGGGCCATCCTTGGCCCAGCGCGGCTAACCCGGCGTCCTGCCGGGTTACCCACGGAT
>NZ_VBVZ01000770.1 GCF_005863185.1 Pseudomonas edaphica | reverse complement strand
GGTTCGCGACAAGGCTGCACAGCAGTTGCAGCAAGGTTTGCAGGAGCTGTTCGATAACGCTGACGACACCTTGTTTGAAATGGCCGACAAGGCCCGCAGCAACGTCGACCACCATATTTTCTTTGAAGCCATGCGTGACCTGCGCCTCAAGCGCAAGAATTTCGAGCGCGTGTTCATGGAGCAATTGTTCGCCGCATTTATCGACCTGGGCCAGGCCGAGCGCGGTGAGTTTCACCTGGTGCCGGTGGTGTCCTATGAGGCGGCGCCGGGTACGTCCAGTGATGAGCTGGAAAAAGCTGTCGCGCTGGAGGCCATGCTCGGCCGGGTGCGCCATCGCGATGGCCTGGCGCTGGGGCAATTGACCGCGCGCCTGGGCGCGTTGCTCGGCAACCCCCTGGATGAGCGCGACAACCCGCTGGGCCCAGCACTCTTGTGCGAGTTCTTCCTGCGTGCGGGGCGCAGCCTGGGTGTGGAGATTCGCGTCAAGCTGATCATGCTCAAGCTGTTCGAAAAGTATGTGCTCAGTGACGCCGACCAACTGTACGCCGAGGCCAACCAACTGCTGGTTGCCACTGGCGTTTTGCCGCAGCTCAAGGCTGTGCCGTCACGCCGCCCAGGTGGGCGTGAAGCTCGCGAGCAGCAGCGCGAAGGCAGTGTGCAGGCCGTTGATCAGCCCATGGATGAAAACGGCCAGCAAGCCTTCGCCGCGTTGCAGAAGTTGCTCGCTGCCGTGCGTGGCAGCGTCGCGCCCACCCTGGAAGCCAGCGCCGAACCCCAGCCCATCGCCACCCGCGATTTGCTGCGCCTGCTCTCCCACCTGCAGCAATATGTGCCGGAGCCCGAGGCCGAAGACGACTTCGACCTGCGTAACCAGCTTGAACAGTTGTTGACCCGCGTGAGCGTCAAGAGCGGCAAGTCCCGTGTGGTGGAAGACGCCGATGAGGATGTGATCAACCTGGTCGCGCTGTTGTTCGAGTTCATCCTCACTGACCACTGCGTGCCTGACGTATTCAAGGCCTTGATCGCACGCTTGCAGATTCCGTTGTTGAAAGTGGCGGTGCTGGACAAGAGTTTTTTCAGCCGCGCCAGCCACCCGGCGCGACGTCTGCTCAATGAAATCGCCAGCGCCGCCATGACATGGAGCCCGCGCGATGATTATCAGCGTGACAGCCTGTACCTGCGCACTGAGCAGGTGGTGCAACGGCTGTTGAATGAGTTCGTTGAAGACCTGGCGATTTTCCCCCAGGTGCTGGCGCAGTTCAGTGCCTCTACTGCCGACGAGCGCCACCGCAGCGAGTTGCTCGAACAGCACATCTGTGAGGCCGAAGAAGGCCGGGTGCGCAAAGACGCCGCGCGTCAGCGGGTGGCCGAGGTGCTCAATCGACGGTTGGTGGGCCGAGTGTTGCCGCAGTCCGTGGTGCAGTTTATCCAGCAGGCCTGGAGCCAGGTGCTGTTGCTGGCCAGCCTCAAGCAGGGCGAGCAGTCAGTGCAATGGCAGGCGGCCGTGCGCACCATGGACGAATTGATCTGGAGCGTCAGCCTGCAAAAAGACACCGAGGCCGGCCGGCACTTGCTTGAGCAGCTGCCCGGCCTGCTCAAAGCCTTGCGTGATGGGTTGACCAGTGCTGCGTTCGACCCCTTCAGCACCCGCGAATTTTTTCTACGTTTGCAGGCCATGCACCTGCAGTCGTTCGAAGGCGAGCGCCTGGACACGCTGATCGAGGTGCGTGAGCCGTTTTCGCTCAGTAGCGAGGTGCCTGACGCCATCCCGAGTCTGCCCAGTGATGATCCGGAGTTGCTCAAGGTCCAGCAGTTGCACATTGGTCACTGGTTTGAGTTCCAGCAGGAGGACGGCAGCCGGCTGCGTTGTAAGCTGAAGGCCATCATGGCGCCGGCCAACCGCTATATTTTTGTCAGTCGCACCGGGCTCAAAGCCCTCGAGAAAAGTGCCGGCCAATTGGCCATGGCCCTCAAGCAGGGCGCGCTGCGCAGCCTTGATGAGGGGCTGCTGTTCGACCGCGCGCTGACGTCGGTGATTGGCACGCTGCGCCAACTCAATCGCGGCAAGTGATCGCAACCGCAGGGCTGAACGCGGCATACTGGTAACACCTCGTCTCATTCAAGGAACCCGTATGCAGTTGGACCCCACCAGCGGTTGGTGCCAGGGCATCCGTCATTGCCCGTCGCCCAACTTCAACGAGCGCCCCGCCGGCGAGATCTCACTGTTGGTGGTGCATAACATCAGCCTGCCACCGGGGCAGTTTGCTACTGGCAAAGTGCAGGAGTTTTTCCAGAATCGACTGGACGTCACGGAGCATCCCTACTTTGAAAGCATTGCCAGCCTACGGGTGTCTGCGCATTTTCTGATTGAACGCGACGGCTTGGTGACACAATTTGTGTCGTGCCTGGAGCGTGCCTGGCATGCCGGGGTGTCCAGTTTCGAGGGGCGTGAAGTGTGCAATGACTTTTCCCTCGGGATCGAACTGGAAGGCACGGACGAGCTACCGTTCACCGATGCGCAATATGTGTCGCTGATCGACCTGGCCCGGCAACTGTTGTCGGCCTACCCAGGCATTACCCAGAAGCGTATT
>NZ_VBVZ01000076.1 GCF_005863185.1 Pseudomonas edaphica | reverse complement strand
GTCCTGGACAGTGGCAGCGGCCGGAGCAGCAGCCGGGGCCGCAGGGGCCTCGGCAGCAGCAGGTTTTTCAGCGGCAGGTGCGGGTGCAGCAGCGGCAGCCGGGGCTGGCGCAGGGGCCGCATCAGCGGCGCCTTCGATTTCCAGTTCCAGCAGTTCGTCGCCTTCTTTCAGGCGGTCGCCCAGCTTCACTTTCAGGCTCTTGACCACGCCGGCCTTGGGAGCAGGGATTTCCATGCTCGCCTTGTCCGACTCCAGGGTCAGGATGCTCTGGTCGGCTTCGACGGTGTCGCCGACCTTCACAAACAGCTCGATTACTTCACCTTCACCGCTGCCGATGTCAGGTACGCGAATGAGTTCGCTCACAAAAAATCTCCTCAGCAGTCCAGTGGGTTGCGTTTTTCCGGGTTGATCCCGAACTTGACGATAGCGTCAGCCACCACCTTAGGTTCGATCTCACCACGGTCAGCCAAGGCTTCCAGGGCTGCCAACACCACGAAGTGACGGTCAACTTCGAAGAAGTGACGCAGCTTTTTGCGGCTGTCACTGCGGCCGAAACCGTCGGTGCCCAGGACTTTGAATTCCTTGGACGGGACCCACTGGCGAATCTGTTCAGCAAACAGCTTCATGTAGTCGGTAGAGGCAATGACTGGACCTTTACGGCCGGCCAGGCACTCTTCGACGTAGCTCTTGGCTGGTTTCTGACCTGGGTGCAGGCGGTTGTTGCGCTCGACTGCCAGGCCGTCGCGACGCAGTTCGTTGAAGCTGGTAACGCTCCACACGTCAGCGCCGACGTTGAACTCTTCACGCAGGATCTTCGCCGCTTCACGCACTTCACGCAGGATGGTGCCGGAGCCCATCAGCTGCACGTGGTGCGCCGCTTCCTTGGTGTCTTCTTCGAGCAGGTACATGCCCTTGATGATGCCTTCCTCAACACCGGCCGGCATGGCTGGCTGCTGGTAGGACTCGTTCATCACAGTGATGTAGTAGAAAACGTCCTGCTGCTCTTCGGTCATCTTCTTCATGCCGTCCTGGATGATCACCGCCAGCTCATAGCCGTAGGTTGGATCAAAGGTGCGGCAGTTCGGGATGGTGGCAGCCAGGATGTGGCTGTGACCGTCTTCGTGTTGCAGGCCTTCGCCGTTCAGCGTGGTCCGGCCGGCGGTGCCGCCGATCAGGAAGCCACGGGTACGGCTGTCGCCTGCTGCCCATGCCAGGTCGCCGATACGCTGGAAGCCGAACATCGAGTAGAAGATGTAGAACGGCAGCATCGGCTGGTTGTGGCTGGAGTACGAAGTACCGGCAGCGATGAAGGAGCTCATGGCGCCCGCTTCGTTGATGCCTTCTTCGAGGATCTGGCCCTTCTTGTCTTCCTTGTAGAACATCACCTGGTCTTTATCGACTGGCTCGTAGAGCTGGCCGACGGAGGAGTAGATGCCCAACTGACGGAACATGCCTTCCATACCGAAGGTACGGGCTTCGTCCGGGATGATCGGGACGATGCGCGAACCGATTTCCTTGTCCTTGACCAGCTGCGCCAGGATGCGCACGAAAGCCATGGTGGTGGAGATTTCACGGTCGCCCGAGCCGTCCAGGATAGCCTTGAGGGTATCGAGTGGCGGAGTCGGGATGTCGAAAGACTTGGCGCGGCGCTGTGGCACGAAACCGCCCAGTGCAGTGCGACGCTCGCTGAGGTAGCGGGCTTCGGCGCTGTTTGGCTCCGGCTTGAAGAACGGCAGGTTTTCCAGCTCTTCATCCTTGACCGGGATGTCGAAGCGATCGCGGAACAGCTTCAGGCTTTCAACATCAACTTTCTTGGTGTTGTGCGCAGTGTTCTTCGCTTCGCCGGCACCGGTGCCATAACCTTTGATGGTCTTGGCCAGGATGACAGTCGGTTGTTCTTTGTGGTTGACCGCTTCGTGGTACGCCGCGTAGACCTTGTACGGGTCGTGGCCGCCACGGTTGAGTTTCCAGATCTCGTCGTCGGACAGGTCTGCAACCATTGCCTTGAGTTCAGGCGTGTTGAAGAAGTGTTCACGTACGAACGCGCCGTCTTTGGCTTTGTAGTTCTGGTACTCGCCGTCGATGACTTCGTCCATGCGACGTTGCAGGATACCGTCGACGTCCTTGGCCAGCAGTGGGTCCCAGAAACGGCCCCAGATGACTTTGGTCACGTTCCACTGAGCACCGCGGAACACGCCTTCGAGTTCCTGGATGATCTTGCCGTTGCCGCGAACCGGGCCGTCGAGGCGCTGCAGGTTGCAGTTGATGACGAAGATCAGGTTGTCGAGCTTCTCGCGGCCAGCCAGGGAGATAGCGCCCAGGGATTCCGGCTCGTCACACTCGCCGTCGCCCAGGAAGCACCAGACTTTCTGCTTGCCTTCAGGGATGAAACCACGGGCTTCCAGGTACTTCATGAAGCGTGCCTGGTAGATCGCCTGGATCGGGCCAAGGCCCATGGATACTGTCGGGAACTGCCAGAAATCAGGCATCAGCCAAGGGTGCGGGTACGACGACAGGCCGTTACCGTCCACTTCCTGGCGGAAGTTGTTCATGTGTTCTTCGGTGATGCGGCCTTCCATGAACGCACGGGCATAGACGCCTGGCGAGGTGTGGCCCTGGAAGTAGATCAGGTCGCCGCCGTGTTCGTCGGTCGGGGCCTGGAAGAAGTAGTTGAAGCCGATGTCATACAGGGTTGCGCTGGAAGCGAAGCTGGAGATGTGACCGCCCAGGTCAGAATCTTTCAAGTTCGTGCGCATTACCATCGCCATGGCGTTCCAACGTACCAGCGAGCGAATGCGGCGTTCCATGAACAGGTCGCCAGGCATGCGTGCTTCGTGGGTAACGGGGATGGTGTTGCGGTATGGCGTGGTGATGGCGTAAGGCAATTGCGAGCCGCTGCGGGTCGCGAGTTCGCCCATACGGGTCATCAAATAATGAGCACGGTCTTCGCCTTCTTTGTCGAGAACCGATTCCAGGGCGTCCAGCCATTCCTGGGTTTCGACGGGATCGAGGTCTTGCATGGCTTGCTCCAGGGCGGAAAGGCTACCAGAATCGGTTGCCTGAAGTTTGCGACTGGCCTTGTGGGCAGACGACATAAATTCTTGGATGGCCGAAGGTTGCTTCGGCGTCCTGTAGTTTTACTACAAATCGTCGGCCATTTCAGCCTTTCGAATGTATATACGAGTAGTAAAACTACACAAGACTGAGCGTATGGCTCGGTCTGGCTGGTGAGCATAATCGTTATTGTTGATCATTTGCGAACAAGAAAAGGTGAAAGTTTGATGCTGGCTGCCAAGATGAAATTAATTTCAGCTATTTCTAACCTTTGTTCGACAGTCCTTCACCAAGCGTGGTTCTTGCCTTCACAACCACATGCCTTTCGCGCGCCGATCAAGGATAGACCATGAGCCTTCCAACGCTGGCCGAACTGCCGGCCATTCTCTTGCCTTTTGCCCAGCGGGCCGAGCAGTCATTTCGTGACGCAGTGGCCGCGCTGGACGCCGATCATGGACTTTCTGCGTGGACGCCGCAACGGTGGGCCGACTTTGCCCGGGTGTGCGCCGCCAGTGATTTCGTCATTGAACAGAGTGTTCGTGACCCTTTGATGTTGCTTGAGCTGGTGGCCTGGGGCGAGCTGGACCGCGGCTTTGCGCCCGGTGAGCTGTGCAGTCAGATCGCCGGTGCCGTGCAACAGGCCGAAACAGAAGATGAGTTGGGCCGGGTGCTGCGCCGCCAACGCACGCGTCAGCAAGTGCGCATTATCTGGCGCGACCTGACCCGACAGGCGGACCTGGTGCAGACCTGTCGCGACCTTTCCGACATGGCCGACGCCAGCATCGACCAGGCTTACCAGTGGCTGTACCAGCGCCACTGCGTACAGTTCGGCACGCCCACTGGCCGGCGCAGCGGCGAAGCCCAGCACATGGTCATCCTCGGCATGGGCAAGCTCGGCGCGGTGGAGTTGAACCTGTCGTCGGACATCGACCTGATCTTCGCCTACCCCGAAGGCGGCGAAACGGTCGGCGTGAAGCGCGCCTTGGACAACCAGGAGTTTTTCATTCGCCTTGGTCAAAAATTGATCAAGGCGCTCGACCCGATGACGGTCGATGGTTTTGTCTTCCGTGTCGACATGCGCTTGCGCCCCTACGGTTCGGCCGGTGCGCTGGTGCTCAGCTTCAATGCGCTGGAGCAGTACTACCAGGATCAAGGCCGCGACTGGGAACGCTACGCCATGATCAAGGCGCGCGTGGTGGCCGGCGACCAGGTGGCCGGCGCGCAATTGCTGGATATGCTGCGCCCGTTCGTTTACCGCCGTTACCTGGATTTTTCTGCGATTGAAGCATTGCGCACCATGAAACAGCTGATCCAGCAGGAAGTGCGGCGCAAGGGCATGGCCGAGAATATCAAGCTGGGCTCGGGCGGCATCCGCGAGGTGGAATTTATCGCCCAGGCGTTCCAGTTGATCCACGGTGGCCGCGACCTGAGCCTGCAGCAGCGGCCGTTGCTGATGGTGCTCGGCACGCTGGAAGGCCAGGGCTACTTGCCGCCTGCGGTGATCGCGGAGTTGCGCAATGGTTATGAGTTCCTGCGTTATACCGAGCACGCGATCCAGGCGATTGCCGACCGTCAGACGCAAATGCTGCCGGACAGCCCCGAAGATCAGGCGCGCATTGCCTTTATGCTGGGCTTTGCCGACTGGGCCGCGTTCCATGAGCGCCTGATGTACTGGCGTGGCCGGGTGGACTGGCACTTCCGTCAGGTGATTGCTGATCCTGACGAAGAAGAAGGCGAAGAAAGCGAGCTGGTGGTGGGCGGGGAGTGGTTACCGTTGTGGGAAGAGTCCCAGGACGAAGACGCCGCTTGTCGCCAACTGGCCGAGGGTGGTTTTACTGACGCGTCCAAAGCCCTCAAAGCCCTGGCTGGCCTGCGTGGCAGCCCGCAGTTGCGCGCCATGCAGCGCCTCGGTCGCGAGCGGCTCGACGCCTTTATCCCGCGCCTGCTGGCCCAGGCCGTCGAGCACGCCAACCCGGACCTGGTGCTCGAGCGCGTGCTGCCGCTGGTGGAGGCTGTGGCGCGACGTTCTGCTTACCTGGTGCTGCTGACCGAAAACCCCGATGCCCTGCGCCGCTTGTTGACGCTGTGCGCCGCCAGCCCGTGGATTGCCGAGCAAATCACGCGCTTCCCGCTGCTGCTCGATGAGTTGCTCAACGAAGGCCGCCTGTTCAAGCCACCTTTGGCGCCGGAGCTCGCCGCTGAGCTGCGTGAGCGCCTCACACGCATCCCCGAAGATGACCTTGAACAACAGATGGAGGCCTTGCGTCACTTCAAACTGGCCCACCGCCTGCGTGTAGCCGCTTCGGAAATTGCCGGCAGCCTGCCGTTGATGAAGGTCAGCGACTATTTGACCTGGCTCGCCGAAGCTATCCTCGAACAAGTGCTGGCCCTGGCCTGGCGCCAGACGGTCGCCCGTCATGGCTCACCGCAGCGCGTGGACGGCAGCCTGTGCGACCCGGGGTTCATCATTGTGGGTTACGGGAAAGTCGGCGGCATCGAGCTGGGGCATGGCTCGGACCTTGACCTGGTGTTCATCCACGACGGTGATCCCCAGGCCGAGACCGATGGCGCCAAACCCATCGACGGCGCGCAGTTCTTTACGCGTCTGGGCCAGCGGATCATTCACCTGCTCACCACCCAGACCAACTCCGGCCAATTGTATGAAGTGGACATGCGCCTGCGACCTTCCGGCGCCTCCGGTTTGCTGGTCAGCTCGTTGGGGGCGTTTGAGCGCTACCAGGAAAATGAAGCCTGGACTTGGGAGCATCAGGCCCTGATCCGCGCGCGGGTGCTGGTGGGCAGTCAGGATGTGGGCCATGCGTTCGAGCAGGTACGCGCTAACGTACTGGGGCGTGAACGTGACTTGGCGAAGCTGCGCCAGGAGGTCAGCGAGATGCGCGCCAAGATGCGCGATAACCTGGGCACCAAGGCGACGGCTGCCGGGACGGGGGCGAACGCCTTCGAGCCGACGACCGTGTTCGACCTCAAGCAAGACGCCGGTGGTATCGTCGATATTGAATTTATGGTGCAATACGCGGCTTTGGCGTGGTCTGCGCAACATCCATCGTTGCTGCGCTATACCGACAATATCCGCATTCTGGAAGGCCTGGAGCA
The DNA here is from genome assembly GCF_005863185.1 of Pseudomonas edaphica. GTDB lineage: Bacteria > Pseudomonadota > Gammaproteobacteria > Pseudomonadales > Pseudomonadaceae > Aquipseudomonas > Aquipseudomonas edaphica. The sequence goes on along the minus strand of NZ_VBVZ01000076.1, from coordinate 9,935 downwards.
GGTCGGGCTGATGCCCGCTGCCGATGCCCATCTGCTGCGGGAGGTGTATAAGGCCTACCGTTCCGCTGCGCACCGCCAGGCCTTGCAAAACGAGGCCGGCACGGTAGCCGGGGATCAGTTCGCCGACGAACGGCGCCAGGTGATGCGAATCTGGAATGAACTGGGGTTAAGCTGAAACTCGATTAAATGTGGGATGCCAATCTAATGTGGACACACAGCTTTGTGTGGGAGCCGGGCTTGCCCGCGATGCAGACGCCTCGGTTTATCAGTGATACCGAGTTGATGCCTTCGCAGGCAAGCCAGCTCCCACACAAGCCAGCTCTGACACAAAGTGGCTACCGTGACCTACAGTAAATAACGATGCGGGGAGGCATAAGCCTCCCCGCATCGTTTGTGGAAACTACATGAATATTCTGATCGTTGGGCCTAGTTGGGTCGGTGACATGGTGATGGCGCAGACACTGTTCCAGTGCCTCAAGCAACGTCATCCCGACTGCCAAATCGACGTGCTCGCCCCTGAGTGGAGCCGGCCGATCCTCGAGCGCATGCCCGAAGTGCGCACGGCCTTGAGCTTCCCGCTCGGCCATGGCGCCCTTGAATTGGCGACGCGCCGACGCATCGGTAAATCCATGGTCGGCCAGTACGACCAGGCGATTTTGCTGCCCAACTCGCTCAAGTCGGCGTTGGTGCCGTACTTTGCCGGCATCCCCAAGCGTACCGGCTGGCGCGGCGAGTTTCGCTACGTGTTGCTTAATGACGTGCGCACCCTCGACAAGGCGCGCTACCCGCTGATGATCGAACGTTTCATGGCGCTGGCCTACGAGCCCGGCGCCGAGTTGCCCACGCCGTACCCGCGCCCGAGCCTGCAGATCGATCCGGTGAGCCGTGACGCGGCGCTGGCCAAGTTCGGCCTGGCGCTTGACCGTCCAGTGCTGGCGCTGTGCCCCGGCGCCGAGTTTGGCGAGTCCAAGCGCTGGCCGTCGGAGCATTACGCCAAAGTCGCCGAGATGAAGATTCGCGAAGGCTGGCAGGTGTGGCTGTTTGGTTCGAAGAAGGATCACCCGGTCGGCGAAGACATTCGCCAGCGCCTGATCCCCGGCCTGCGTGAAGAAGCGGTGAACCTCAGTGGCGACACGTCGCTGGCCGAGGCTATCGATTTACTCTCCTGCGCCGATTCGGTGGTGTCCAACGACTCCGGCCTGATGCACGTGGCGGCCGCGCTGAACCGCCCCTTGGTGGCGGTGTATGGCTCGACGTCGCCCGGTTTCACCCCGCCTTTGGCCGACAAGGTTGAGGTGGTGCGCCTGGGCCTGGATTGCAGCCCGTGCTTTGAGCGTACCTGCCGTTTTGGCCATTACAACTGCATGCGTCAGTTGCTGCCGCAGCCGGTGAATGAAGCCTTGCAGCGGTTGCAGGGTTCCGCGGTCGAGGTTCGCTAGTTTGCGCGTATTGGTAGTCAAGACCTCATCCTTGGGCGATGTGATCCACGCCTTGCCGGCACTGACCGACGCGGCGCGGGCGATCCCTGGCATCCGCTTTGACTGGGTGGTGGAAGAAGGCTTTGCCGAGATTCCCACCTGGCACCCAGCCGTGGACAAAGTGATCCCGGTGGCGATTCGTAGCTGGCGCAAGAACATCTGGCAAACCATCAAGAGCGGTGAATGGCGGCGCTTCAAGCAGAGCGTGCAGTCGACCAAGTACGATTTGGTGATCGATGCCCAGGGGCTGCTCAAAAGCGCCTGGCTGACGCGCTATGTACGCGCGCCGGTGGCCGGTTTTGATAAGAATTCTGCCCGTGAACCGATGGCTGCGCGTTTCTACTCGCGCCGGCTGGCCGTGGCCCGTGGGCAGCATGCAGTAGAACGCTTGCGCCAGCTGTTCGCCGTGGCGTTGGGTTATGACTTGCCCAAAGGCCTGGGCGATTACGGCCTGAGCGTCGACAAGTTGCTCGGCCTGCCGCCGAAAAAACCCTTTGTACTGCTGCTGCATGGCACCACCTGGGACACCAAGCACTGGCCCGAAGCCTACTGGCGTGAGCTGGCCGAACGCATGGGCCGCCTGGGTGTGGACGTGAAGTTGCCATGGGGCAATGCCGCCGAAAAGGCCCGCGCCGAGCGTCTGGCCCAAGGCCTGCAAAACGCCGAAGTGCTGCCCAAACTCAACCTGGCCGGCGTCGCCCGTGTGCTGGCCGGTGCCCGCGCCTGTGTGGCGGTGGACACGGGCCTGGGCCACTTGGCCGCTGCGCTGGACGTGCCGACCATCTCCCTGTTCGGCCCCACCAACCCGGGCCTGACGGGCGCCTACGGCAAAGGCCAGATTCACTTGGCCAGCGACTTCCCATGCGCACCGTGCCTGCAAAAAAACTGTACTTATCAACCGACGGCCGACGACCTGCGTCGGTTCGACATCACGCGCGAGTCGCCCCTGTGCTTCACGCGCTTGAACCCTGAGCGTGTGGCAAACCGACTGAGCACGTTGTTATTGGCTGAGGAGCTGCACTGATGCAACTGGCTTTTGTTTTGTACAAATATTTCCCCTTCGGTGGCCTGCAGCGCGACTTCATGCGCATCGCCCTGGAGTGCCAGCAGCGCGGCCATACGATCCGGGTCTACACGCTGATCTGGGAAGGCGAGATTCCGCCCGGCTTTGAAGTGCTGGTGGCGCCGGTCAAGGCGTTCTTCAACCACCGGCGCAACGAGAAACTGTTGGCCTGGATGGAAGCCGACCTGGCCAAGCGCCCGGTGGACCGTTTGATCGGTTTTAACAAAATGCCCGGCCTGGACGTGTACTACGCCGCCGACGGCTGCTTTGAAGACAAGGCGCAAAACCTGCGTCACTCGCTGTACAAAAGCTTTGGCCGTTACAAGCACTTTGCCGAGTACGAACGTGCGGTGTTCGCCAAAGACGCCAAGACCGAAGTGTTGATGATCTCCGAAGTGCAGCAACCGCTGTTCATCAAGCATTACGACACGCCGCTGGAGCGCTTCCACCTGCTGCCGCCGGGCATTGCCCAGGACCGCCGCGCGCCGCCAAATGCGGCCGAAATCCGCGAAGGTTTCCGCAAGGAGTTCAACCTGCGCGACGACGAGTTGCTGCTGGTGCAAATCGGTTCCGGCTTCAAGACCAAAGGCGTCGACCGCAGCCTCAAGGCCGTGGCCGCTTTGCCTGCCGAACTTAAAAAACGCACGCGCCTGTTTGTAATCGGCCAGGACGACCCCAAAGTATTCCAGTTGCAGAGCGCCACGTTGGGGCTGGGCGATAACGTGCAGTTCCTCAAGGGCCGCAGCGATATCCCGCGTTTCCTGCTGGGCGCCGACCTGTTGATTCACCCGGCGTACAACGAAAATACCGGTACCGTGTTGCTCGAAGCCCTGGTGGCCGGGTTGCCGGTGCTGGTCTCGGCGGTGTGTGGGTATGCCCACTACATTGGCGAAGCCGACAGCGGGCTGGTGCTGGATGAGCCGTTTGAACAAGCGCAGCTCAACCAGTACCTCACGCACATGCTTACCGACACTGCACAGCGCGCGGCCTGGGGCCGTAATGGTTTGGCCTTCGCCGAGACGGCCGACCTCTACAGCATGCCGCAGCACGCGGCAGATGTGATTCTGGCGGAGCCGAAACGATGAAGTTGATTCTTGCCGAACCGTTCAAGACCTTATGGGCCGGGCGTGACGCCTTTGCCGAAGTCGAGAAACTGCAAGGCCAGGTATTTCGTGAACTGGCGGCGCGTCGCACCTTGCGTACCGAGGTGGAGGGCCGCCCGTATTTCGTGAAAATCCACCGTGGCATCGGTTGGGGCGAGATCTTCAAGAACCTGATCACCGCCAAGCTGCCGGTGCTGGGTGCCGGCCTGGAATGGTCGGCCATCCACCGCTTGCAGGAACTGGGTGTGCCGACCATGACCGGCGTGGCCTTCGGTGAAAAAGGCAGCAACCCGGCCGACCAGCACTCGTTCATCATCACCGAAGAACTGGCCCCGACCATCAGCCTGGAAGACCTGACCGTCAACTGGGTGGCCGAGCCGCCGGCACCGGCATTGCGCCATGCGCTCACCGCTGAACTGGCGCGCATGGTCGGCGACATGCACCGTGGCGGCGTCAATCACCGCGACTGCTACCTGTGCCACTTCCTGCTGGATACGTCCCGGCCGATCGATGCGCGCACCATCAAGCTTTCAGTGATCGACCTGCACCGTGCCCAATTGCGTGCCCATCTGCCGCTGCGCTGGCGCGACAAGGACTTGTCCGCGCTGTACTACTCGGCGCTGGACATCGGCCTGACTCAGCGCGACAAACTGCGCTTTCTCAAAGGCTACTTCCGCCAGCCGCTGCGCCAGATCCTGGCCGAGCAGTCGGCGTCCCTGAGCTTGTTGCAGCGCAAGGCCGACAAGCTGTATGCGCGCAAGCAACGCCTGGGGGATGCGATCTGATGGCGGGTTGGAACCTGGAACCTGCTTACGCCGCCCTGGCGGATGACTTTGGTAGCCTGGAGGCGGTGTTTGCCTTGCAGGGTGAGCGACTGACGCGCGACCCCTTGTCGGAAGTGATTCGGGTGGAGCGTGGCGGGGTCAATTACTACGTCAAACGCTACGTAGGCGCCGGCAAAGGCTTGCGCCGTTACCTGGGCAAACCTCGGGTGAAGTCCGAATGGCAGAACCTCAAGCGCTTCGCCAAGTGGGGGATTCCCACCGCCGACGTGGTGGCCTGGGGCCTTGAGCGCAAGGGTTTGGCCTATGCGCGCGGGGCGATGATTACCCGCGAGCTGCCCAAGACCGAAGACCTGTCGGTGCTGGCCGATCGTAACGATCCGTGCTTGAAAGACCCCCAGTGGGTCAACGTGATCAGCCGTCAGCTCGCCGAATACACGCGCACGATGCACGAACACCGCTTTACCCATAACGACTTGAAGTGGCGCAACCTGCTGGTTGACGATAACCGTACGCTGTACCTGATCGATTGCCCCAACGGCGATTTCTGGCGCGGTTTCTGGCTCAAGTACCGTATTACCAAGGACCTGGCCTGCCTGGATAAAGTCGCCAAGTATCACTTGTCGGCCACCCAGCGCCTGCGTTTCTACATGCAATACCGCCAACGCACGCACCTGACGACTTCGGACAAACAGCGAATCCGTCACGTGGTGAAGTTTTTCGAGGGGCGCGAATGACTGATTTCCTGGCGGCCGATGATCGCGCATTGCTTGCGCGCCACGGCCTGGCTGACTTCGACGCGCTGTGGGCCAGGCAACTGGACGCGGTGGATGAACCCAATACCAGCGACGGCGGCTGGAGCAGCGTGTTTCGCCTGGAGCTTGATGGCCAGGGTTACTACCTCAAGCGCCAGAGCAACTACCTGACGCGCACGCTCAGCAAGCCGTTTGGCGAGCCGACGTTTGCCCGCGAGTTCCGTAATATCAGCCGCTACCGGAAGCTGGGCATTCCGGCGTTGCAGGCGGCGTTTTTCGGTGAGCGCAAGGTTGAAGGCGAGCGCCGCGCGATGTTGCTGACCCGAGCCCTGGACGGCTGGAATGACCTGGATTCACTGCTCGAACAATGGCCGCAGCTGAGTGACGACCAGCACCGTGCGATCTTGCTGGCCTGTGGTCAGCTGGCGCGCCACCTGCACAGCGTAGGGCAAGTGCATGGCTGTTTTTACCCCAAGCATATTTTCCTGCAACCGCTCGGAGACGGTTATGCCGCGCAGTTGATCGACCTGGAGAAAACCCGCCCGCTGCTGTTCGGCCGGCGTGATCGGATCAAGGACCTGGAGCCGTTGCTGCGCCGCGCGCCGCAGTGGTCGGATGCGCAAGTGCGGCAACTGCTGGCGGCGTATCTGGACCAGCCTGAAGACAGTGCGCTGGTGGGCGCCTGGTTCGAGCGCCTGACGGCCCGGCGCAGCCACAAGGAGAAGCGCTGATGCGCTTGTCCGAACTGAAAAAAGCCGGCCGCACGCCTGAGCTGCCGCTGACCCTCGAGTTGGCCGACGCCGCAGGCACCGGCCAGCTGCAACTGCTTAACCTGTTGCGCGTGTTGCCGGGCGAACGCTATGTGGGCGCCGCCGTCTGGCGCGGCCGTCCGGTGTTGGCCAAATTGCTGGTGGGCAGCAAGGCGGCGCGGCATTTTCAGCGTGAACTCAGCGGCGTGCGCCTGCTGGCCGAGCAGGGCCTGACCACGCCACAGTTGCTGGCCGATGGCTTGCAGGAAGGCGAGGGCGGCTGGCTGCTGTTTGAGTTTATCGAAGGCGCCGAAAGCCTTGCCGATGCCTGGCAGGCGGTCGAAGGGTTGCCGCCTTTGGCGGACGAGCAAACGGCTGTGCTCGCAGAGGCGTTGGGCGCAATTGCGCAGATGCACGCCAAAGGCCTGTGGCAAGAAGACCTGCACCTGGACAACCTGCTGCGCCAGGACGGCAAGCTGTACCTGATTGATGGCGCCGGGATTCGTGTTGAAGCGGCGGGCAAGCCGTTGTCGCGCAACCGGGTGCTGGAAAACCTTGGCGTGTTCTTCGCCCAGTTGCCGAAAAACCTCGAGCCGTTCACCGAAGAGTTGCTGGTGTACTACCTGCTGGGCAACGGCGAGCACGCCTTGCCGCTGCAAGCCCTGGAAAAACAGGTGCGCAAGGTCAGCGCCTGGCGCTTGAAAGACTTTTTGAACAAGGTCGGCCGTGAATGCACGCTGTTCAGCGTGGTGCGTGGCGCCTTTGCCTTGCGTGCGATTCGTCGTGAGGAAGAGGCGGCAATGCTGCCGGTGCTGGAGCAGGCCGACGCGCTGCTCGACCAAGGCCATTTGTACAAAACCGGTGGTGCGGCCACCGTCGCCAAGGTCGAAGCGGGCGGGCGGCCACTGGTGATCAAGCGCTATAACATCAAGGGGTTTGCCCATTGGCTCAAGCGCTTCTGGCGCCCCAGCCGGGCCTGGCATTCGTGGCGCGAGGGCAACCGCCTGGCGTTCCTTGGCATCGCCACGCCCAAGCCGCTGGCGGTGTTGGAAAAACGCTTTTTGTGGCTGCGCAGCCGGGCTTACCTGGTGACTGAATACCTGCCGGGGCCGGACATCATCGAGCGTTTTGCGCCGTATGTTGAGAAAGGCGATGCGCCCGAGAATGAACTGCTGGCCCTGGACCACTTGTTCGCCGAGCTGATCCGCGAGCGCATCAGCCATGGTGATTTCAAGGGCCATAACCTGTTCTGGGCCGAGGATCGCTGGGCGTTGATCGACCTGGACGCCATGTGTCAGCACAGCTCGGTCGCAAGCTTCGCGCCGGCGTTCGCCAAGGACCGCGCGCGGTTTATGCGTAACTGGCCTGAGAGCAGTGCGCTGTACCAGCTTATAGATCAGCGTTTGCCCAAACAGGTGCAATGATCGTTCCCACGCTCAGCGTGGGAATGCCGCCCCGGACGCTCTGCGTCCCGCTCCTCAAGCCCCGTGCAAGGTGACGCGGAGCGTCACGGGATGCATTCCCACGCGGAGCGTGGGAACGATCAGTCCGATACTCAGAACTGGTATTCAGCCCCGGCCCCCGCATACCACGACCTTCCCGGCGCCGCTTCGTAGTAACGGAAGTTGCCGTCCCCAACAATTACCGAACCGACATACTGGCGATCCAGCAAGTTATCCAGGCGCACCGTCTGGTGAAAGGTCCAGTGCTCCACCTTTTGTTCGAAGCGCGCCCGCCAGTTGAACACGCTGTAGCCCGGTGCGGCGCGTTGCTGGTTGGTGTCTTCGACGTAGACCTTGCTGCGGTACATGCCTTCGAGGGCGGTGCTGACCCAGTCGCGGGGTTTCCAGTTCAGCTCGGCGAAGAGCGTGGTTTGCGGTACGCCGGGCAGGTAGTTGCCTTTGTCCACAGGCTTGCCGCCGCCCATGAAATCGCTGTCATAGGTGGCTTGCAGGCGGGTATAGGCGAGGTTGGTGCTCCATTGTTCCGAGAGCTGGCTTTCGATGCCCAGTTCGAAGCCTCGGCGCAAGGTGCGGCCGGCGTTCTGGTAGGTAGTGCGGCCGTCCTTGGATGACAGCACCACCAGTTCGTCGTCAGTGGTGATTTGAAACAGGGCCGCGTTGACACGCGTGTCCTGGCCTATCTTTGCCTTCAAGCCGACTTCAAATTGTTTGCTGACTGACGGCTTCAAGGCGAAGTTGAAGCCATTTGAAGTGGTCGAATACGCCGACTCGGCCTGGGTCGGGGTTTCGAAGCCTTTGCCCGCGCTCACATAGCCATGCAGGTCCGGCGTGAAGGCGTACATCACGCTGACCGAAGGCGTGTTCTTCTGGTAGGTCTTGCTGCCACTGTCATTGCCGTCGCTTGTGAAGTGGTCGTCCACCTCCATTTTCATGCTGCTGTGGCGCAGGCCGGCTTGCAGGGTCCAGTCGCCCAGCAGCCAGTTGGCTTGCACGAACGGGTCGATGCTGGTGGCGGTGTCGAGTTCGTCACGGCCCAGGGCGCCTTTGACACCGTGCACGCCGTCCAGGGTGTTGGAATAACCTTGGCGGTCATCCTGGCTGCGGTCGTAATCGAGGCCGGTGATCAGGGTCAGCTCGCCGGGGGCGCTGGTGATCGGTTGCAGCCAATGCACCGAACCGCCGTAGAATTTACGGTCGAAGTCCACCACGCCGCCGCGCTTGTCAGAGGCGGTGCCGCCTGGAATCGACAGGTACTGAATCACGCTCCTGCGGCCGGTGTACGCATTCACCTGCAGCGTGGCATCGCCGATGTAGCGTTCGTAATTCAGGCCCAACTGCTGATGATCGATGCTTTTTCGCGTGTTGTACTGCAATGCAGCCGGCGCTACCGAGCGCGGATCGGCCTTGTAGGCTGCCCAGCTTTGCCCAAGCGGATCCTGCGTGCCGTTTTGCTCCAGGCTGCTATAGATCAGCGCCAACTTGCTGTCTTCGTCCGGCTGGAAGTTGAGCTTGGCGAAGGTCTGGTCACGACGGGCGCTGCTGTGGTCGCGGTAGCCATCGGTGTCCATGCGTGAAGCGTCGAGCACAAAACCTGCGCCGTTCGCCGCGCCTTCGGCGGTGAGGTGGTTTTTGCTCATGCCGTCGCTGCCCACCAGGGTTTCGGCGCCGATGCGCGGCGGGCCTTCGCCGTCGCGGGAAAACATCTGGATCACGCCGCCGGCATTGCTGCCATACAAGGTGGCGGCCGGGCCGCGCAGCACTTCAATGCGCTCGGCGGTGTCGAGGTTGAAGGTGGCCGCCTGGCCCTGGCCGTCCGGAGTGCTGGCCGGGATGCCGTCGGCGATCAACTTGAGGCCGCGTACGCCAAACGCCGAGCGCGCGCCGAAGCCGCGCGAGGAGATCTGCAGGTCCTGAGCATAGTTCTGGCGGTTTTGTACCACCAGGCCCGGTACGCGCGACAGGGCTTCGGAGGCGTTGATGCCGAGTTGGCCGTCGCTGATTTGCGCGTGGCTGATGCTGTCCACCGAGTACGGCAGGTCGAAAGTCGGGCTGGCGCTGCGCGAGCCGGTGACCACGCTGGGGTCGAGGACCAAAGTGGCATCGTCGGCCAGGACGGTGCTGCTCAAGCCGAGCAGCAGCAGGGCAAGGGGAACGGGTGGGGGTGTATTCATCGGGAAGCCGGATCAGTGGCGCGACGCAAGGGATAGACGTCGGCGCAAGAAAAGCGCGAGTTTAACGGCTCCCTCCTGCTTTTGCCGAAGAAGAAGACTCCTACGCCGTTTTGAGCTTCGAGTTATCTGTCAGTCGCCGGCCATAATGGTAGGTTCTCGCCTTTCCAACGATTAGAGGCAACCATGAAAGGCAAAAAAGCGAGCCTGTGGGTCTTGATAGGCGGGTTTCTGGTTCTGGGCGGCTGCGGCACCGTGACCACGGCGTTCCGTGAGGATGGCGACACGGTTCGAACGCTCAAGGCGAAAAAAACCTATTGTCAGTCTGTTCCGCGTATCTACAGCGGGGTGGTCTATGACCTCTGCGTACTGCA
>NZ_VBVZ01000769.1 GCF_005863185.1 Pseudomonas edaphica | reverse complement strand
CGGCACGCGCCTGGCGGCGGTTACGGTGGAGGGTGAAGTCAATAACGCTGGCGGATGTTTGCATGGGGGAAATCTCGTGGGCGACTCAATGCCTCCACAGTAATGCGTGCTGGTTATTTCTTTAAATACTGAGTTTGCATGTGTTAATGCGATTTTGGACTTAGAAAATAATCCCGGTCCGATGCTGTTGTGGGAAGGGTCTGGTCCGTTAATTAAGCGTGACCTGGTGAGCCTGCCTGGCTTCCCATCACTGTTCGCGTGATGGCCCAGGCTTTGTCACGCCCCCGAATGCCAAGGATTTACCCCATGCTGTTGCGCCAACCCCCACTACTGTTTACCGCCCTGACCCTCAGTTCACTGGCGCACGCCGACACCCTGCAACTGGCCCCGGTCGAGGTCTCCAGCAGCGAAGCCAGCGCTGGCGAGGTGGCCCAGGCGCAGCTCAAGAGCGTGCCCGGTGGCACCAATTTCATCGATATGAGCAGCGTGCAACAGGGGCGCGTCAGCACCAACGAAGACGTGTTCAAGTACCAGGCCGGCGTCTATGCCAAGGCGGCGAATAATGAAGGCGTGAAGCTGTCGATCCGCGGTTCAGGCCTGAACCGCAGCCCCGGCTCCCACGCCTCGGGCCTGTATGAAATGCTCGACGGTTTGCCGCTCACCGGCCCCGGCGGCACGCCCTATGAACTCAAGGATCCGCTGTGGCAAAGCCGCGTCGAGGTGCTGCGCGGCGCCAACGGTTTTGACCAGGGCGCCCTGGCCCTGGGTGGCTCGGTCAACTATGTCACGCACACCGGCTATGACGCGCCGAAGTTGCAGGTGCGCTATGAAGTGGGCAGTCGCGGTTATGCCCAACGCGAAATCAGCTCCGGCCAGGTGCTAGGCGACGCCGACTACTACATCAGCCTCACCGACTCCGAGTCCGACGGCTACCAGCACCAGAGCGCCGGCACCGGTAAGGGCATTGCGGCCAACTTTGGCTACCGGTTCAACCCGGACCTGGAGACGCGCTTCTATTTTCGCTACCGCGAAACCACCAACGACAGCCCCGGCAAGCTGACGCGCTACCAGATCAGCCACGATCCAACCGCTGCCAACAGCCTCAACGCCGCCCGCGACTCGAAACGCCTGCAGCCGGGCTCGACCTGGATCGCCAACAAGACCACCTTGCAGCTCGATGACACTTCCCGCGTCGAGGTGGGGCTGGCCTATCACGACTACCCGATGGATTTGCGCGAAGGGCTCAACCGCCTGAAAGTCGCCTACACGGATGTCAGCGGCACCCTGAACTACATTCGCCAGGACAGTTGGTTCGGCCACGACAGCAAAACCACCCTTGGCCTGCGCACCACCCAGGCGATGCCCAACAACGGTGCCTCGGAATATGTGCGCGTGCCGTCGAGCAACCCCGCCACCTATTACGCCCCCGGCACCAAAACCCGCGACTACAGCTACCTGGGTTCCGACACGGTGTTGCATATCGGCAACGAGCTGGAACTGGCGCAAGACCTGTGGCTGACCACCGGCCTGGCTGCGATCTACACCCGCCGCGAAACCCAGGTCAGCTACCCGCAAGGGCAGGCGCCGCTCAGCCAGCATGATTGGGACTACGCGCCGCGCATTGGCCTGCGCTATGACTTCACCCCGCAGTTGCAGGTGTACGGCAACCTGAGTCGCTCGGTCGAACCGCCGCACGCGTGGTCGATGATTTGGGGCTCCAACAAGTATTTCACCGGCGGCCCGGCCAAGGGGCTGGCCCGCGAAGGCGTGAGCTTGCGCAATCAGACCGCCACTACCCTGGAGATAGGCGGGCGTGGTGAGCAATGGTTCGGCCAGTGGGATTTGGCGTTGTATCGCTCCGAAGTGCGTCACGAACTGCTCACAGTGGAGACCCAGGCGCAGACACAGAGCAGCAGCGCCGTCGTGGCCGAAGCCAACGCCAGCCCCACCGTGCACCAGGGCGTGGAGTTGAGCCTGCTCAGCCCATTGTGGGACGGCGGGGGTAATGGCCAGTTGGCCTTGCGCCAGGCCTACACCTACAGCGATTTCCACTACCGTGACGACGACCGCTTCGGCGCCAACACCTTGCCGGGCATCCCCAAGCATTACTACCAGGCGCAAGTGCGCTACAGCCACCCGACCGGTTTCTACACCAGCCTCAACACCGAGCACGCTTCACGGGTGGCGGTGGATTACGCCAACTCTTACTACGCGGCGGCGTACACAACGCTGGGCGCCACTTTCGGCTATGACGCGCCGAAACAGGACTGGCAAGCCTGGGTTGATCTGCGCAACCTCACCAACCGGCGTTATGCCAATACCGTCACGCCGGGGTATGACGACAAGGGGTTGGATGTGGCCCGCTCCACACCGGCCGATGGGCGCGGTATCTATACCGGTGTGTCGTGGAACTGGCGCTAAGCCAATTTAACTGTCAGCCAGGTCAAACTGTGGGAGCGAGCTTGTGTGGGGGGGGGCTGGCTTGTGTGGGAGCTGGTCTGTGTGGGAGCTGGCTTGCCTGCGATGCAGGCGCCTCGGTCATTCAGTTGAACTGAGGTGATGCCATCGCAGGCAAGCCAGCTCCCACAAAAGCC
>NZ_VBVZ01000768.1 GCF_005863185.1 Pseudomonas edaphica | reverse complement strand
GCCAATTCCTACGCCGCGCTGATGGACTACGATCACAAGGACTTCGGCCTCGACGCCTACCTGGACGGCAAGTTCGAAGCCTTCGGCCTGGCGCATGAACTGATCATCGGCGCCAACGGCAGCCGTGGCACTCAGGACGACGTCTACGCGATCCGGAATCTGCCGACTCGCCAGAGCATCTATCAACCCGACCACCACTTCCCGGAGCCGGCCAACGACACCTTCTGGCCGAATATGTACCGGGGCGGTACGGTCAAGGAAACCGCCACCCAATACGGCGCCTACGCCACCTTGCGCCTGCGCCTGGCCGAACCGTTGATGCTGGTTCTCGGCAGTCGCGTCAGTTGGTATGAAAACCGCCGTGAGTCCTTGAACCTGGCCTGGGGCGAGTGGGCCGACCAGGATGCGCGCACCAAGGAAACCGGGGTGGTCACGCCGTTTGCCGCGCTGATCTACGACCTCAATGACAACCTTTCGGTGTACGCCAGCTACGCCGATATCTTCCAGCCACAAAGCTCCTACGCCACGGTCAGCGGTTCGGCCCTCAAGCCGAAAATGGGTGAGAATTATGAGCTGGGTATCAAGGGCGAATGGTTTGACGGGCGCCTTAACAGTTCCCTGGCGCTGTTTCGCGCCATCGAAAAAAACGCCGCCCAAACCGATTTCATCACCCGCTGCGGCAGTTCCTCCGACGGCTACTGCTACACCGACACTGGCAAAGTTCGCGCCCAAGGGGTCGAGGCCGAACTGAGCGGCGAATTGCTTGAACGTCTGCAAGTGTTTGGCGGCTACACCTACACGCAAACCAAAAACCTGAAGAACATCGACAGCGCAGCCGAAGGCGCGGTGTCCAACACCTACGTACCCCGGCATATGCTGCGTTTATGGGGCGACTACCAGTTGGACGGTGCACTGTCAAAATGGACAGTTGGCGCAGGGGTCAACGCCCAGAGCAGTAACTACCGCCTGCAAACCATCAAACTGGAGCAGGCCGGGTATGCGTTGTGGAATGCGCGCATTGCGTATCAGGTGGACGACACCTGGACGGTGGCGCTCAACGGCAACAACCTGTTCGATAAAAACTACTACCAGACCGTGGGTACCTCAGGCTGGGGTAATCTTTATGGAGAGCCGCGCAACCTCACGCTGAGCCTCAAAGGCAACTTCTAAACATCACCAGTCCTTGCACCAGAGCCGGCAAGCCGGCTCTGGTTCGACAACCCCCCTTCCCCCGCCCTGCTTCTGTCAAAAAAAGCTTTTTTCGCTGGCAGGCAAATCCCCACGTTTGTTCCTACACTCCAAAAAGCCATCATCGATTCTCGATTTTTCTGAAAACACGGCCTCTAATGTCAATAAATCGTCATACCATGGGTCTCATGAGAGCCATTGAGGGCGACGGCGAAAAAAAGCCAAAACATTGACACGGAACCTCAAGGAAGCCACTATTTAGCCATCATTCCGTAAATTCCTGCGTCTGAACAGGCATTACGTATTACCCAGCAACTGCAGTTGTTCGATTTGCACCACTTGTAAAGCAAACCTGCCTTATGGATGAGCAAAACGAACAGGAACGTTCTGGTGGTGTATTGAGGATCTGATCTATGCGCGGTAAATCGTCGGTCGATAGCCTGTTTTTGACTCGTCCCGGTTTCGTTGAGTTTTTTGTCGTCTTCGTCAAACTGATCCACGGCCTCACTGCTGTGGTGCCGGCAATTATCCTGCTGTTCTACCCGGAACCTGTCGCCGAGCACATGCGCAACCACTACCTGGGCCTCCTGGTATTCTTTGCGCTCTTGACCATCATTCTGTTCCAGGCCCTGGGGGTGTACTCCGAGGATCTGTTCAGCAATCGCCTGCGTTTTCGCGTGATGCTGGTGGCCTGGGTCTCGGCGTTTTGCATCTTGCTGTTCATGTACCAGATCCTGCTGCTGTTCCCACAGTTGAGCCCACGCAACCTGACGGCCTGGTTCTCCATGAGCCTGGTGCTGTTTGGCGTGGAGCGGATATTGATGCTGCGCCTGTATCGCCATTTGATGAAGAACGGCAAGTTCTTGCAACGTACGGTGATCCTGGGCTTTACCGAGACGGCGGTGCATGTGGCTGAACACCTGTCACGCAACAGCGATATCCGTTCCGGCCTGATCGGCTTTATCGACGACCGTACCGAGCGCATTCCCAAGGAATTGAGCCGCCTGCCCTTGCTGGGCAATACCCGCGACCTGGAAAAGCTGATCCGCTCCGAACAGGTCAGCCAGGTCATGATCACCCTGCCCTGGGCCGCCGAGCAGCGTATCAACGGGCTGGTCAAGCGCCTGCGGCAGATGTCGGTGAACGTCATGCTGGTGCCCGACATGGCTGCCTTGCGTTATGGGCATAACCGCATCACCGATGTGGGCGGCATCCTGATGTTCAATACCTCACAGTTGCCGCTGCGCGGCTGGTCGCCCTTTATCAAGCGTTGCGAAGACCTGCTGCTGGCCAGCATCGGCCTGTTGTTGCTGTCACCGGTGATGCTGGCGACGGCCATCGCGATCAAGCTCGATTCCAAGGGCCCGGTGCTGTTTCGCCAGAAGCGCTTTGGCTACAACGACAACCTGATCCGGGTGT
>NZ_VBVZ01000767.1 GCF_005863185.1 Pseudomonas edaphica | reverse complement strand
CGGTCGGACTCGCCGTCCATGGCCGCCAGTTCTTCCTTGCGCACCTGCTTCATGCGCATGCGGCTGGAGTGAAAGGTAAAGCGTTCGGGGCGGATCGCCTGGCGCGCGTTAAGCATCGCCGGGATCTCGGTTTCCATGGTGGTGTTCGAACTCGGCACGATCTGGCCGATACGGTAAGGCTTGAGCATGGTGGTTCCCTTATTCTTGTGTGAGGAAGCCGTCGAGGGCGGCAAAAAAGCCTTCAAGGTCATCCCACGGAATCATGTGCCCGGCGTTCGGTACACGGGCGACCTGGATAGCGGGCTGCAGGTCCTGGATTTCGGCGATGTCTTCATCCAGGATCACGCCGCCGCGCCCGGCCACCATCAACAGGGCAGGGGCCTTGAGCTTGGGCAGGTGCTGGTGGAAGTCGACCGTGTGGAAGTCATCGAAAGCACGCACGATGGCGGGCTCATAACAGGTGTGCAGCCATTCGGCGCGCAGCTGCAGTTGCTCGACGGTCCAGGTGGCGCAGAAGGCGCGCATCGCGTCAGCGTCCATGCCGACCCGCGATTGGCGGATCGAGTCGACGTACCATGGCAGCTTGCTCGGGTATTCACGCCGGCCGGGGCCGGATACTGGCGGGTCGATCAGCACCACGCGGTTGACGCCCTGTGGATGCTTGGCTGCACTGTGCACGGCAAACCGCGCGCCCATGGAATGGCCAACCAGGTCGTAGCTGTCCAGCCCAAGCGCATCGGCAAACGCGCCAATGTCCTCGGCGCAGGTGTCTGCGCTGTAGTCCAATTGCGGCCCGGTGGACGACAAACCGCGCCCGCGCACATCCAGCACGTAAGTGTCGAACCGGGTGCCAAGACGCTCAGCCACAAAACCCCAGGTAATCGCCGGGCTGGTGATGCCCGGGATCAAAATCAGCGCCGGGCCTTTGCCGCCGTAGCGCAGGTAGTGCTGGCGAATACCATTGGCTTGCACATTGGCGCCATACAGGAAGGTACTCACGCGGCCACCCCCGATTTCAGTTCCTGGGCGTACAGGTCATAACCGTAGACCCAGGCCGGGTCTTCCTGGGTGCGCAGCCAGGTGTTGGCGTTGGACACCGCTTGTACGCGGGACGCACGTTCCTTGCGGTTGGCTTCGTAGAGCTGGAAGGCGGTGCGGTAGTCGCTGATACCGGTTTCCTGCAAGCAGCGGGTGAGCATGGCCGCGTCTTCGATGGCCATGCCGGCACCCTGGGCCATATGCGGTTTCATCGGGTGGCAGGCGTCACCCAGCAACACCAGGCGGCCACGGCTCCACAGCGGCAACGGGTTACGGTTGCGCAGCGGCCATTTGGTCACGCTTTCGGTGGACTCGATCAGCGCCTGCACGGTGGGGTGGTAGCCTTTGAAGGCGTCAAACATCTCTTCGCGGCTGCTGTCGACAAACGCGCCCTGGAAGTCCCATTCGGCATGGGGCACGCCGGTCACGTAGTAGTACTCGTCACGCTTGCCGGTGGTGTAGTAGACCATCATGTGGCGGTCCTCGGTCCACCACTTGATGCAGTCTTCGAACTTCAAGTCGTACTTGGCCAACTGGTCGCCACGGATCAGCGCACGGTGCGCGACCCAGCCGCTGTACAGCGGTTTTTCCACGCCGAGCAGCTCTTCACGGATCCTGGAGTTGATGCCGTCGGCGCCGATCACGATATCGGCGTAGGTCACTTCGCCGTCGGCAA
Organism: Pseudomonas edaphica; assembly: GCF_005863185.1. Classification (GTDB taxonomy): domain Bacteria; phylum Pseudomonadota; class Gammaproteobacteria; order Pseudomonadales; family Pseudomonadaceae; genus Aquipseudomonas; species Aquipseudomonas edaphica. The sequence goes on along the minus strand of NZ_VBVZ01000767.1, from coordinate 907 downwards.
AGGTCAGGCGCACTTGGGTATCGGTTTCTTCGAGGTTTTCCAGGCGCTTGTTGAAGTGCAGGGTGCCAGGTTTGAGGGTCGACATCTGCAGTGCATGCAAGTCGCCACGGTGCACGGTGATGTAGGAAGCGCCGTAGCCGGTGAGTGGAATACGCGAGAGGTAGTCACCGCTTTCGCCGCAACGGCTGAACCAGTGCTCGGGGTGCGAGCCCATCAGGTCCAGCTGTTTTTCGATGCCCATGCGGCGGAAGATTTTCATGATGTTAGGCCCCATGTGGATGCCTGCACCCAAGCGGGAAAACTCCGGTGCCTGTTCATAGATATCGACATCGAAACCGGCTTGCTGCAGCAGTGTGGCCGCCGCCGCGCCGCCCAGGCCGGCACCGACGATGGCGATTTTTTGTGTGCTTCCCATGGGGCGTGAACCTCTCTCTTTTTGATTTTTGGCGGCATCTGTCCGCAAGGTTTTTAAAGTGTATACGCTCATTTTTTGAAATGGGAAGCCCACGTTCACAATTTTATTTTTTGGCCGTATTTATCCTGTGTAACGGGTTTTGGCCTTTATCTGTAGTGTTTGTGTGGTTTGGTAACGTTTTGGTGCGCTACTTGCAGTTCGTCTTCAATTCGGGTCTTATCGGTATTAATTGGCGTATACACTATAAAAATGCACTGGAGTGAAGCGCGGTGCTTGAACTTGGTGCAGCCCCACAGGAGACAGGAAAATGCCGGTAAGCGATTGCGAACTGACCCAGATGTTTGAACACGTGTTGAAACTCTCGAAGGTCGACCCGACCCAGAGCGTCGCCGTGCTCAAGAGCCATTACTCGGACCCGCGCACTGTGCGTGCTGCGATGGACGCGGCGCAGCGCCTGGGGGCCAAGGTGTATGCGGTGGAACTGCCGTCGTT
>NZ_VBVZ01000766.1 GCF_005863185.1 Pseudomonas edaphica | reverse complement strand
ACGGTGGACCGCTCTAGAACAAAGCCTTCCGCTACAAAGCAGGACTAATACAATAGTCCACCCGCTTGACGCTCGACTGATGCAACCCAACATCACCGCGAAGAAACCTCGACATTTCGCTCATGGATGACTTTGAACGAACGCGCTCCACCCGGCGCATCTCGAGTTTCTGCGCACGCTTTCAGCAAAGAAGAGAGTTAATCCGAATATGCCCACCCGCTCGAAGATCATCTACACCTTCACCGACGAAGCCCCAGCCCTCGCCACCTATTCACTGCTGCCTATCGTAGAGGCCTTCACCGCTTCCGCTGATATTGCCGTGGAAACCCGCGACATTTCCCTGGCCGCGCGCATCCTCGCAAGCTTCCCCGAGCAACTGGGCACCAAGGCTATCCCGGACCACCTCGCCGAACTGGGCGACCTGGCCGTTACGCCTGAAGCCAACATCATCAAGCTGCCTAACATCAGTGCTTCGACCCCGCAGCTGCAAGCGGCGATCAAGGAACTGCAGGCCCAGGGCTACGCCCTGCCGGACTACCCGGAAACCGTAACCACCGACGCGGAAAAAGAAACCCGCGCACGTTACGACAAGGTCAAGGGCAGCGCCGTGAACCCGGTACTGCGCGAAGGCAACTCCGACCGCCGCGCACCGCTGTCGGTCAAGAACTACGCGCGCAAGCACCCGCATAAAATGGGCGCCTGGGCTGCCGACTCCAAGTCGCACATCGCACACATGAGCAACGGCGACTTCTACGGCAGCGAGAAAGCCGTACAGATCGAAGCGGCTGACGCCGTCAAGATCGAACTGATCGCCAAGGACGGTACCGCTACCGTCCTGAAAGAAAAAACCAGCTTGCAGGCTGGCGAGATCATCGACACCGCCGTGCTGAGCAAGAATGCCCTGCGCAGCTTCATCGCCGCTGAAATCGAAGACGCCAAGAAACAAGGCGTACTGCTGTCGGTCCACTTGAAAGCCACCATGATGAAGGTCTCCGACCCGATCATGTTCGGCCAGATCGTTGCCGAGTTCTATAAAGACGCACTGGCCAAGCACGCTGTCGTGCTGGAGCAGATCGGCTTTAACCTGAACAACGGCATCGGCGACCTGTACGCCCGCATCAAGGCCCTGCCGGCCGATCAGCAAGCGCAGATCGAAGCCGACATCCAGGCGGTGTACGCCGCTCGTCCGTCCCTGGCCATGGTCAACTCGGACAAAGGCATTACCAACCTGCACGTGCCGAGCGACGTTATCGTCGACGCCTCGATGCCTGCCATGATCCGTGACTCAGGCAAAATGTGGGGCACCGACGGCCAACTGCACGACACCAAGGCCGTGATCCCGGATCGCTGCTACGCCACCATCTACCAGGCAGTGATCGAAGACTGCAAGGCCAATGGCGCCTTCGACCCAACCACCATGGGCAGCGTGCCGAACGTTGGCCTGATGGCGAAAAAAGCCGAAGAGTACGGTTCCCACGACAAGACCTTCCAGATCAAGGCTGACGGCGTGGTCCGCGTCACCGACAGCAAGGGCAACCTGCTGATGGAACAGGCTGTCGAAGCCGGCGACATCTTCCGCATGTGCCAGACCAAAGACGCGCCGATCCAGGACTGGGTCAAACTGGCCGTCAACCGTGCTCGCGCCAGCAACACCCCGGCCATTTTCTGGCTGGACCCTAAGCGTGCCCACGATGGCGTGGTGGTCGAGAAAGTTCAGGCTTACCTGAAAGACCACAACACCGAAGGCCTGGACATCCGCATCATGTCGCCGGTCGACGCGATGAAGTTCACCCTGGAGCGCACCCGCAAGGGCCTGGACACCATCTCGGTGACCGGTAACGTTCTGCGTGACTACCTGACCGACCTGTTCCCGATCATGGAACTGGGCACCAGTGCCAAGATGCTGTCGATCGTGCCGCTGATGAACGGCGGCGGCCTGTTCGAAACCGGCGCCGGCGGTTCGGCTCCAAAGCACGTGCAGCAACTGGTTGAAGAGAACTTCCTGCGCTGGGATTCCCTGGGCGAGTTCCTGGCCCTGGCCGCGTCCCTTGAGCATTTGGGTGTCACCTACAACAACCCGAAAGCCCTGGTGCTGTCCAAGACCTTGGACCAGGCCACTGGCCAGTTCCTGGACAACAACAAGTCGCCATCGCGCAAAGTCGGCAACATCGACAACCGCGGCAGCCACTTCTACCTGGCGCTGTACTGGGCTCAAGCCCTGGCCGCACAGACTGAAGATGCTGCACTGCAAGCGCAGTTTGGCGAACTGGCCAAAACCCTGGCCGACAACGAGGCAACCATCGTTGCCGAGCTGAACGCCGTACAGGGCAAGCCAGTGGACATCGGCGGCTACTACGCGCCGAACCCGGAGCTGACCAGCAAAGCCATGCGCCCAAGCAACACCCTCAACGCGGCCATTGCCAAGTTGAAGTAAGGTTGTAAGGATGCAAAGAAGCCCCGGCCCCGTGCCGGGGTTTCTGTTTGTGCCCCCGATTTCATTGAACAACCCCGATCAAATGTGGGAGCTGGCTTGCCTGCGATAGCGGTGGTTCAGCTGCATCTGGGTCAACTGACAGACTGCTATCGCAGGCAAGCCAGCTCCCACACTGAACGAGTTTCTTCAGTCACTAC
>NZ_VBVZ01000765.1 GCF_005863185.1 Pseudomonas edaphica | reverse complement strand
GGGTTATTCATCTGTGCCGATCACCCGCGAGCGGGTCATCTGCGCCGGTGGGAAATGGCAGGTAAAGGTGCTGCCATGCCCCAGCACGCTGCTGATCTCCAACCGTGCGCGGTGGCGCAACAGCACGTGTTTGACGATCGCCAGGCCCAGCCCGGTGCCGCCGGTGTTGGAGTTGCGGCTTGAGTCGACGCGGTAGAAGCGTTCGGTCAGGCGCGGCAGGTGCTTGGCGTCGATACCGATGCCGGAGTCCTGCACGCTCAAGTGTGCGCCGTGCTCATCGCTCCACCAGCGGATGCGGATATTGCCCTTGTCCTGGGTGTACTTCACGGCGTTGAACACCAGGCTGGAAAACGCGCTGCGCAACTCACCTTCGCTGCCTTTGAGCAATACCTGCGGGTCGGCTTCCAGTGTGATCTGTTGCCCGCGCTCGCCGGAAAGCGCCTGGGCGTCATTCTTGATGGTCTGCAGCAGGCTTTGCACCGCCACCGGATGGTTGTCCGACGGGTAATCGGTGGCTTCCAGCTTGGCCAGCAACAGCAGGTCATTGAGCAGGGTTTGCATGCGTGAGCCCTGCTGTTGCATCTGCTGCAGGGCACGGCTCCAACGCGGGTTGATCTCGTCGACGTTGTCCAGCAGCGTCTCCAGGTAGCCGCAGATCACCGTCAACGGCGTACGCAGTTCGTGGGAGACGTTGGCGACGAAGTCTTTGCGCATCTGTTCCAACTGGTGAATGCGAGTCACGTCGCGCACCAGCATCAGGTGCTCGTTGTTGCCATAACGCGTCAGGTACAGCTGGATGCGCACGCGGTCATTGGTAGGCGAGGGGATTTCCAGCGCTTCTTCGTAGTTTTCCTGCTCGAAATATTCCTTGAAGCGCGGGTGGCGCACCAGGTTGGTCACCGGCTGACCGCTGTCCTGGGGCGTCTTGAGGCCCAGCAAGGTCTCGGCAGCGCGGTTCCACCACTCCAGGTTGCCGTCGCTGTCGAGCATGATCACCGCGTCTTTGAGCGCAGCGGTAGACTCCTGCACCCGGTCGATCACCGCCTGCAGGCGCCCGCGAACCCTTTGGTCGCGGCGTTGCAGGTGGTAGATGCTGTCGAACACTTCGCCCCACAGGCCGTAGCCGTCGGGTGGTGCTTCGTCGGGTTTGTGCTGGCGCAGCCATTCATGCAGGCGCAGCAATTGTTTGAGGGTCCAGCCCAGGTACAGGCCGATACCAACGGCCAGGCTCCAACCGTAATAACCGCTGATCAAACCCACCACCAAGCAACCGGTGATCAACAGAAGCATGTGGCGAATCAGGGTGCCATGCCAGTTCTGGTTCACTTAAACATGCGTCCTTGTCAGCTGTTAAGGAAAGGAAGGGCCGGCTCAACCTTTGGTGGAAAAGCGATAGCCGGTGCCGCGCACGGTTTGTACCAGATTCTCGTAGGCATCGCCCAAGGCTTTGCGCAGGCGGCGGATATGCACGTCAACCGTGCGCTCCTCCACATACACATTGCCGCCCCACACCTGGTCCAGCAATTGCCCACGGGTATAGGCGCGCTCCTGGTGGGTCATGAAAAATTGCAGCAGGCGGTATTCGGTCGGCCCCATCTCGGCCGGCTTGCCGTCGATGGTCACGCGGTGGCTGATCGGGTCCAGGATCAGCCCGTCGACTTCGATCGGCGCTTCGCCATCGGTAGGGCCGGCACGGCGCAGTACGGCCTTCAGGCGCGCTACCAGCTCACGTGGGGAAAACGGCTTGGTGATGTAGTCATCAGCGCCGACTTCCAGGCCCTGGATCTTGTTGTCCTCTTCACCCTTGGCGGTGAGCATGATGATCGGGATATCCCCGGTCAGCTCGTCACGCTTGAGGCGACGGGCCAGTTCGATGCCGGAGGTGCCGGGCAGCATCCAGTCCAGCAGGATCAGGTCCGGCTTGCGGTCGACGATAATGGCATGGGCCTGCTGGGAGTTCTCCGCCTCCAGGCAGTCATAGCCGGCCATTTCCAACGCAACGGCGATCATCTCGCGAATGGGCGCTTCGTCGTCAACGATCAGAATGCTCCTGCCAACCATGCTCAAAATCCTCTTGTCATTTAACTGTCTTGCGCCGCATTAGATAACGGAATTATTGCAGTCGTGTGACAGTAATTTAGACGATCGGGCAATTCACGGCACTCTGGACTACCCTTTGGGTCCGAATCCTGACAACCACAAAAGGAAGGTTCCGATGACTTACAGCACTGTTTCATGGAAAGCCCTGTTGGTATCGGCGGCGTTGACGCTGCCGGGCCTGGCGTTTGCGGCGGAGCCGGCGATGACTCACGACGGAATGTTGGTGGATCACAAGGGGCTGACCCTCTACACCTTTGACAAGGATGCCGACGGCAAGTCGGTGTGCAAAGACCAGTGTGCGACCAACTGGCCGCCGCTGAAGGCTGAGTCTACTGACAAGTCGATGGGTGATTGGACAGTCATTACCCGCGACGACCAGACCAGTCAGTGGGCTTACAAAGGCAAGCCTGTCTACACCTACAAGGATGACAAGAAGGCGGGTGACAAGACCGGTGATGGCAAGGGCGGGGCGTGGCACGTAATCAAGCCCTGACCACGCAGTGCGGCTGAAACCATCGCGGGCAAGCCCGCT
>NZ_VBVZ01000764.1 GCF_005863185.1 Pseudomonas edaphica | reverse complement strand
GCTGACCCTGGCCCTGCCGATCATGATCGGCCAACTCGCCACCACGGCCAAGGGCTTTGTCGATGCGGTGATGGCCGGGCGCGTGAGCCCGCGAGACCTGGCGGCGGTGGCCTTGGGCAACTCGATCTGGATTCCGGTGTACCTGCTGATGACCGGCACGCTGCTGGCCACCACGCCCAAAGTCGCCCAGCGCTTCGGCGCCGGTCACCACACCGAGATTGGCCCGCTGGTGCGCCAATCCCTGTGGCTGGCAGTGGTGGTGGGCATCACTGCCCTGCTGATGCTGATCAGCGCCGAGCCGATCCTGCACGCGATGAATGTCGACCCCGAGTTGATCAAGCCCTGCATGGCCTACCTGCACGGTATCGCGTCCGGCATGCCCGCCATCGCCTTGTATTACGTGTTGCGTTGCTTCAGTGATGGCCTGGGCCGTACGCGCCCCAGCATGGTCATGGGCCTGTGCGGCCTGGCGTTGAACATTCCACTGAACTACGTGTTCATTTATGGCCACTTCGGTGTGCCGGCCATGGGCGGCGTAGGCTGTGGCTGGGCTACAGCCATTGTGATGTGGGTGATGATGCTCGGCCTCGCCGCCTGGACCCGCTGGGCACCGGCATACCAGAGCAGCGAGTTGTTCAAGCGTTTCGACTGGCCGCAATGGGCCGTGATCAAGCGCGTGCTGGGCATCGGCCTGCCGATCGGGATCGCGGTGTTTGCCGAATCGAGCATCTTTGCGGTGATCGCCCTGCTGATCGGCAGCCTGGGCGCCAACGTGGTGGCCGGGCACCAGATCGCGCTGAACTTCAGCTCGCTGGTGTTTATGATCCCCTATTCGCTGAGCATGGCGGTCACGGTGCGGGTCGGCCAGGCATTGGGCCGTGGCGAGCCGCGTGAAGCACGCTTTGCCGCCGGGGTCGGCATGGGCACGGCACTGACCTACGCGTGCCTGTCCTGCAGCCTGATGCTGCTGTTTCGCGAACAGATTGCCACGATTTACACGCCTGACCCGCGGGTGATCCACGTGGCATCGATGCTGATCGTGTTTGCGGCGCTGTTCCAGTTCTCCGACGCGATCCAGGTCACCGCGGCCGGCGCGCTGCGTGGCTACCAGGACACACGGGTGACCATGGTGCTGACCTTGTTTGCTTACTGGGGCGTGGGGTTGCCGGTGGGTTATGCCCTGGGGCTGACCGATTGGCTGGGCGCAGCAAGTGGGCCGAGTGGGCTGTGGCAAGGGCTGATCGTGGGCTTGAGCTGCGCCGCAGCGATGCTGGTGATCCGCCTGGCACGCAGCGCGCGCCGGCGGATTCGCCTGGTTTAAGCGGACTTCTTGCGAATCCAGTACAGGTATTTGCCGGCCTGTTCCTGCTGATCCACCAGTTCGTGGTCAAGGAACACACAGAACTTGGGAATATCGCGACGGGTCGACGGGTCGGTCGCGATCACCTTGAGCAGGCCGCCAGGCGGCAGGTCGCGGATGTGCTGGTGCAACATCATCACCGGTTCCGGGCAGTTGAGGCCGGTGGCGTCGAGGGTGCCGTCGACAGGCAATTCAATACTCATAATCACTCCTGAAACTGGCCCGCTCCAGTGTGGGAGCGGGCTGCCCGCGATGACCGGGGCACATTCAACATAGATTTCAACCGTTATACCGCTATCGCAGGCAAGCCAGCTCCCACATTGGGTTTCAGCGACCTTTAGGTTTTTTTGCATCAACCAGCCGACGCAGGTGGCAAGTCACTTCCTCTCGGTCGTGATACAGCTGCTTGCAGCCGATTTCCACCCGAATACCACGAGCCTTGAAGCCGTCTTCGATGCGCTCAAGCAAACGCTTTACCTCAGCATAACGCTGCTTCATCGGCAGTTTGAGGTTCACCACCGCTTCGCGGCAATGCCCTTCGCCAATCCAGGTTTCCAGCAGCGCGGCGTTACGTGCCGGTTTCTCGACGATATCGCAGACCATCCAGTCCACCGGCTGCTTGGGCACGAAGGTAAAACCGTCGGCCATCAAATGCTGCACCAGGCCGGTGTCCATCAGGCTTTCGGCCATGGGGCCGTTGTCGATGGCGGTCACCAGCATGCCACGGTTGACCAGTTGCCAGGTCCAGCCGCCCGGCGCGGCGCCGAGGTCGACGCCGGTCATGTCGCCATGCAGGCGTTCGTCCCACTGGTCGCGGGGGATGAAGTGATGCCAGGCCTCTTCAAGCTTCAAGGTCGAACGGCTTGGCGCGTCACGCGGGAACTTGAGGCGTGGGATGCCCATCGGCCACATCGCCGAGTTGTTCGACTCGGCCAGGCCCATGAACACTTCGCGGCCGCTTTTGAAGGTCAACAGCAGGCGCGGCTTGCTCGGGTCGTCCACCAGCTTGCCGGCGTTGAGCAAGGCTTTGCGCAGATGCACTTCAAATTTCTTGCAGAAGTTCGACAGCTCTTTGCCGTCGTTGGTGTCGACCATCTCCAGCCACAGGCTGCCGCACACCGGGAATTCGCGCAGGTGGGCGAGGATCACGCTGATGCGGTCGGTTTCCGGCAGGTCGATGAATACCCCGCGCGCCCACTGCCTTGGGAAGATCAGCTCGGCAAACCGCTGGCCGTGCATGAGGCGCTGGGCGCCGTCTTCTTCGGTGCAGACAAA
>NZ_VBVZ01000763.1 GCF_005863185.1 Pseudomonas edaphica | reverse complement strand
GAAGCAGCGTTAGCAGTAAAAAAGACCTTGGGACGCCAGGGTGTTTTTTTGCCTGCAGAATCCAGATCAAACGTGCGCGATGTTTGTGTACGGCAGCGAGGCGAAGTCGATCATGTGCCTTACCGTGAGCGGTGTATGACGTTTTGCTCGCGGATCTGTATCTAACGCCCTGCTTTTCAACGCCCTACCATGGCACCCAGCACAATACTGCAGGAGCGACACCATGCCCGAACTGTCCAGCTGGCTTGCTTATGGCCTGATCTCCCTCGGCATGGTGCTGACGCCCGGGCCGAACATGATTTACCTCATTTCCCGCTCGATCTGCCAGGGGCGCACGGCCGGGTTGATTTCCCTCGGTGGCGTTGCCTTGGGTTTCCTCGTTTATATGTTCTGCGCGGCGCTGGGGATTACCGCATTGGTGATGGCGGTGCCGTTTGCCTACGACGCGTTGCGGCTCGGTGGCGCGTTGTACCTGGTGTACCTGGCCTGGCAGGCGGTGAAGCCGGGTGGCCGGTCGCCGTTTCAAGTGCGGGACTTGCCCCAGGACAGCCCACGCAAGTTGTTCATGATGGGCTTGGTGACCAACCTGCTGAACCCCAAAGTGGCGGTGATGTATTTGTCGTTGTTGCCGCAGTTTATTGACCCGAATGGGCATGGCAGTGTGCTGATGCAATCACTGATCCTGGGTTTTACGCAGATTGCCATCAGCGTGAGCGTCAATGCGGTGATTGCAATGATGGCGGGTTCCATCGCCGTGTTCTTCGTCACCCGTCCAGGCTGGCAGGCGGTTCAGCGTTGGGTGATGGGCTCGGTGCTGATGGGCTTGGCTGTGCGGATGGCGGTTGAAGGACGGCGGTAAGAGGGTGGTTGCAACGTTGTAGTTAGGGGTGGTTAACAGGAGGTTGCATGCTTGAAGTGTGGGGGCGACGTTCGTCATTCAATGTTCAGAAGGTCATGTGGCTTATAGGTGAGTTAGGTCTGGCCCACCGCCATATTCCCGCGGGCGGCCAATACGGCCTCAAGGATTCGCCAGCGTTTCTGCGCATGAACCCCCATGGGCGCGTGCCTGTCATAAAAGATGACGACGGGACAGTGGTGTGGGAGTCGCACAGTATTCTCAGATACCTTGCCGCGCGTCATGGGGCATCTGGTTTCTGGAGTGAGGACCCAGCTCAGCGCTCTCAAGTTGACCGTTGGATGGATTGGTCTCAAACCAGCTTGCAGCCGACGTTTTTAAATGGTGTGTTTTGGGGCTTTTACCGAACCCCTGAGGCGTTGCGGGATCCGCAAGCTATCGAAAAAAGCATCAGCCTCTGCGATCAATATTTTGAGTTACTTGACCAGGTCTTGAGCGAGCAGCCCTTTCTGGGTGGGGAACGTTTGTCGTTGGCAGACATTACTGTTGGCACACATCTGTACCGTTACTTCTCTTTAGCTATTTCCCGCCCACTCATTCCTCACGTTGAGGCGTGGTATCAAAGACTCCGGGAGCGTGAAGCTTATCGCGAGCACGTCATGATCCCTTTCGAAGAGCTTTTCGGTCGGTTGGATTATTAGCCGAGGGGATCAGAAGGGGCGTTGAAACTTCTGGTCTTGAAAAGCTGTTGCTCAGCGAGTCCTGCCGGCGCCGTTAATCTGGTTGGCGCTGGGATGCCAGCGATTGACCTAGCTGTTTCGCACGCCCGTGGTCTGGCGATGCCTGGACGCTGGCGTAGCCGTATTGATGGTGTACCTGGCCGGTATGTTGATCACCGACTCACTGGATATCTTTCAGATAGTCTTTGAGGGTAATCAGCGGGGTACTTAGCTCATCAAGGCTGCTGGCCTGTTGCACATCTGTAAACAGTTTGAGCAGTTCACGGCCCAGCACCGTGTCGGCGCCGCCTAGTGCATTCAAGGCCTGGGCAATGCACTCATTGAGCTTGCGTTGAATCGTCGCCAAATCCCCCTGGCGCACCAACAACCCAAACACTTCGCGCTCATACCCATCCATCACCAGGTCATCGCGCAGCAACGGGCTCGCGCCGTCCGTCTCATGCACCAGCTTGAGAGCAAAAAGCGCAACAGCTTCCAGCGTCAATTCCATGGTTCCGATTCCTCATGTCTGCGTTCGCCCGCACATACTCACGTTTCTGCAGGCGAAAAAAAAGCCCTTGAATTTCAATGGCTTTCTTTCGGACCTGTGTAAAAGTGGGTGAGAGCCGGTTTGATAGTCAGGGGCTGAAGGGGCATTGCGCGCCTACGCAAATGTCAGGTCTGCTGATTCGCCGGCTTTTCCTCGCCGCCGATTGCAAACCGTAACGCCTGGGCGAGGTCGCGCGTTTGCCATGAGCCGCGCTGTCAGGCGATCGAACACTTTATATAGCTGCAACCGTGGCACTGTGGATTAATCGAAAAGAATTTCAGGAAGGGGGTTGACCACATATTTGAATGCTGTACTATTCGCCTCCCGCTGACGAGCAGCTTGAAGCCGGTTCTGGTTCAAGTAGTTGATTTTGATAAAGAAATCGCTTGACAGCAAATGAGGCTGCTGTAGAATGCGCGCCTCGGTTGAGACGAAAGATCTTAACCAACCGCTCTTTAACAACTGAATCAAGCAATTCGTGTGGGTGCTTGTGGAGTCAGACTGATAGTCAA
>NZ_VBVZ01000762.1 GCF_005863185.1 Pseudomonas edaphica | reverse complement strand
GGACCGACGGCAGCCACAACACGAAGCCATACACGCCGATGCTCCAGCAAAAAAACTGCAGCGCCAGGATGATCACCTTGGGCGAACGAAAGGCTTCGGCGTAGTTCTTCACCGCCTTGATCCCGACCTGTTCGGCGGCCAGGGCGCTTTGCAGGTCTTGTTTATGCTGCTTGCTCAGCCACTTGGCGTCGGCGGGTTTTTCATCCGCCAGCTTCCACCAGATAAACGCCCAGATCACCGCCGGCAGGCCTTCGATGATAAACATCCAGCGCCAGCTGAAGTGCTGCACCAGATAGCCCGAGACCACCGACATCCACATCATGGTGACCGGGTTGCCGAGGATCAGGAAGGTGTTGGCCCGTGAGCGTTCGGCTCGGGTAAACCAGTGGCACAGGTACACCAGCATCGCCGGCATCACCGCGGCTTCAACCACGCCGAGCATGAAGCGAATGGCGATCAGCATATAAGCGTTGGAGACCACGCCGGTCAGTGTGGCCAGGCTGCCCCACAGAATCAGGCTGACGAAAATCAGCTTTTTAACGCTGCGTTTTTGCGCGTAGATCGCACCTGGCACCTGGAAGAAAAAGTAGCCAAGAAAAAACAGCGCGCCCAGCAACGACGACATGCCGGGGGTGATCATCAGGTCTTCGGCCATGCCGGAGGCAGCGGCGAAGCCGTAGTTGGCACGATCCAGGTATGCCAGGCTGTAGGTGATGAACACGATAGGCATGATGTACCACCAGCGGCGGGTGGCGAGTTTCACAGTTTCCATGGGGTTGCTCCTGAGCTTGTTGTAGTTGTGGCAACAGGGAGTGGGTCATGCAACAGATCGGCTGGGTAATTCAGAGCGGGTGGGCAAACCTTCCATATCACCTCGGCTTTGCACGGCGCGGCTGCCGATCCAGTTGCCGCGCTGTACCGCCTCGGGGAAGCTCAGGTTTTCGAGCAGGGCGCTGATCATGCCGACGGCAAAACCATCACCGGCACCCACGGTATCCACGACGGTTTCCACCGGCACGGCGGCAATAAAGCCTTGGTCCATGTGGGTGCGGTAGTAGGCGCCGTCCGCGCCCAGCTTGATTGCCACGGCTTCGGCGCCCTGGTCGAGGTAGAACGCGGCGATGTCGGCCGGGTCGTCAAAGCCGGTGAGCAGGCGGCCTTCGCCCAGGCCCGGCAACACCCAATCAGCCAGGGCGGCGAGGGCGTTGATTTCGCCGACCATCTGCGCTTGGCTGGCCCATAACGACGGGCGCAGGTTCGGGTCGAACGACACGCTGCGCCCGGCTTTGCGCATCTGCGTCATCAGTTCCACGGACAGCTCGCGGGTGGCCGCGGACAAGGCGGGCGGGATGCCGGTGGCATGCAGGTGGCGCGCTTGCAGCAAGGCGGGGCTGATCGCGGCAATCGACAAGTGGCTGGCCGCCGAGCCTTTACGGAAGTACTCCACCTGCGGGTCGGCGCCGGCTTCTTCGCGGGACTTGAATTGAAGGCCGGTCGGGTGCAGCGGGTCGACCGCCACATGCCGACAATCCAGGCCTTCGTTCTTCAGCGTGTCGACCACAAAGCGCCCCAGGGAATCGTCGCCGACACGGCTTAGCCACGTCACATTGAAACCCAGGCGCGACAGGCCGATGGCGACATTGCTGTCGGCCCCGGCAATGCGCTTGTGAAACTGCGCCACCTGGGCCAGGTCGCCGGTCTGTTCGGCGACAAACATCGCCATGGTTTCACCAAACGAAAGGATATCGATCTCAGACATGGGCATTCTCCGCGCGGGGTTGGCCAAGGAGGGCGAGGGCGGCGACCTGCTGTGCGGTGACTGCAACCAGGTCATCGCCTTGCAACGGGAATTCCACGGCCCGGGTAATACCTTGAGTCATATGTTTGAGCAGTTGTTCCCACAGATGCAGGTCGGTGGCGCCGGGCGGCAAGGCCACCAGCTTGCCGTCCTGGCGACGCGCCACGGCCTTGCAGTGCAGGTAATCCACATGGCGGCCCAACAGCCGCGCGGCAGTGAGCGCGGATTGGTCCTGCCACTGCCAGTTGCCGATGTCGAAGGTCATTTTCACCGGCAAGCCCAGGCGTTCCACCTCAGTGAAGAAGCGTTGCATTGGCTCGATGCGCCCACCGTGCAGGGTCTGGTCGTTCTCCACCAGGAGTTTGACCGGGTGGCGGTTGAGCAGGGCGTGCAGGCTTTGCAGGTCGTTGGTGTCGGTGAAATAACCGAGGGAAACCTACAGCCAGCGCGAGCCAAACGCTTGTGCGCGGTCCAGGGTTGCACTGAGTTCAGCGTTCGGCTGGGCGCGCCCGGCGACCCAAAGCTCCAGAGGCGACGAGAACACCGATTCCAGGCCGTTTTCGGCAGCGGCCTGGGCGAGGTCGGTGGGTTGTTCGGTGGTCAGCAGTTCTTCGCGCCACTCGATGCGCTGGGCGCCGGCGGCACTGAGCAGTTCGACAAAACTCAATTGGCCAAGCGTGCGTACCAGGTCGGCACCGTAGCTGGATAGGCTGATGGAAACGGGGTATTTATGCATTGTTATGTACCTCTGAAACCGGTTTCATTTTTATACGAAAAACCAATGTGGGAGCTGGCTTGCCTGCGATGGCGGTGTGTCAGGCGACTACGGCTTCGCCTGACAG